>NZ_JBEXPB010000025.1:0-99098 GCF_040611795.1 Streptomyces sp. NPDC006529
CGAGAGCGGCACGCCGAGGCGCGCGTCGGCGGCGCGGGCCGCCAGGGTCTCGACGATCGCCCGGTCGGTGACCGTGATGTTGAGGAAGCCGGGTCCGGAGACCTCGATCTCCTTGATCAGGTCGTCCTCACCGCCGGCGGGGATCCCGCCGACCACGGTGGTCGCCAGCTCGCGCGGGTTGGCCTTGGCCTTCTTCGCGAGCGCCAGGATGCCGTTGGCCTGGAAGTCGGCCCGGTCGCTTCGTCGCAGCAGCGGGTCCGCGCCACCGGCCTCCGGCAGGGCGGAGGCGAGGGCGTCGGCGACGCGCTGGTTGACGGACGAAGCGAGGGAAGGGACCGAGGCCATGAGCTGCCGTTCCTGTGAGGATGTACTTGAGCGCGCGGCGGGGCGCGCACTTGGGTGTTCCGACAAGTGCCGAGTATCCCACGCGGGCGCCTTCGGTTTCACGGGAGAAAACAACCGCGGAGCCCTCTCTTCCGTCTGGGAGAATGGCAGCAGCCAGCATTCGAGATAGAAGGACGTGTCGTGGCTCAGAGCAGCACCGAGACCGACTGGGTCTCCCGTTTCGCGGACGAGGTCATCGCCGAGGCGGAGCGCCGAGCACCCGGCAAACCTGTCGTCGTCGCGTCCGGACTCTCCCCGTCGGGGCCGATCCACCTGGGCAACCTCCGCGAGGTAATGACCCCGCACCTGGTCGCGGACGAGATCCGCCGCCGGGGCATCGAGGTGCGGCACGTCCTGTCCTGGGACGACTACGACCGCTACCGCAAGGTGCCGGCCGGCATCCCGGGCGTGGACCCCGAGACCTATGGCCAGTACATCGGCACGCCGCTGACCGCGGTCCCCGCGCCGGCCGGCTCCGCGTACGCGACGTGGGCCGAGCACTTCAAGGCCGCCATGGTGGAGGCGCTGGCCGAGCTGGGCGTCGAGTACGACCCGATCAGCCAGACCGAGCAGTACACGACGGGCGTCTACCGCGAGCAGGTGCTGTTCGCGATGAAGCACCGCGGCGACATCGACGCGATCCTCGACCAGTACCGCACCAAGCAGAAGCCGGGTGGCAAGAAGCCCCAGCAGAAGCAGGTCGACGAGGCCGAGCTGGAGGCCGCCGAGGGTTCGGGCGCCGCCGCCGAGGACGACGGCAGCGTGGGCGAGGGCGGGTACTTCCCGTACAAGCCCTACTGCGGTCAGTGCGGCAAGGACTTCACCAAGGTGACGTCCTACGACGACGAGAGCACCGAGCTGACCTACGTCTGCACCGAGGACGCGTTCACCGAGACGGTCAAGCTCAGCGAGTTCAACCGCGGCAAGCTGGTCTGGAAGGTCGACTGGCCGATGCGCTGGGCCTACGAGGGCGTGATCTTCGAGCCCTCCGGCGTCGACCACTCCTCGCCCGGCTCGTCGTTCCAGGTCGGCGGCCAGATCGTGCACATCTTCGGCGGTGAGCAGCCGATCGGCCCGATGTACGCGTTCGTCGGCATCAGCGGCATGGCGAAGATGTCCTCCAGCAAGGGCGGGGTCCCGACCCCGGCCGACGCGCTGAAGATCATGGAGCCGCAGCTGCTGCGCTGGCTGTACGCCCGCCGCAAGCCGAACCAGTCCTTCAAGATCGCCTTCGACCAGGAGATCCAGCGGCTCTACGACGAGTGGGACAAGCTGGAGGCCAAGGTCGCGGACGGCAGCGTGCTGCCCGCCGACGCCGCCGCGCACGCGCGCGCCGTGCGCACCGCCGCCGGTGAGCTGCCGCGCACCCCGCGGCCGCTGCCGTACCGCACGCTCGCCTCGGTCGTGGACATCACGGCCGGGCACGACGAGCAGACGGTCCGCATCCTCAACGACCTTGACCCCGCGAACCCGCTGGGGTCGCTGGACGAGGTACGCCCGCGGCTGGACCGCGCCGAGAACTGGATCACCACTCAGGTCCCGGCCGACCAGCGCACGCTGGTGCGAGAGGAGCCCGACACGGAGCTGCTGGCCTCGCTGGACGACGAGGGCCGCGAGTCGCTGCGCCGGCTCCTGGACGGCCTGGACGCGCACTGGTCGCTCGACGGGCTGACCACGCTCGTCTACGGCGTGCCGAAGGTGATGGCGGGCCTGGAGCCGGACGCCAAGCCGACGCCGGAGCTGAAGGTCGCGCAGCGGACGTTCTTCGCGCTGCTCTACCGGCTGCTGGTGACCCGGGAGACCGGGCCGCGCCTGCCCACGCTGCTGCTCGCGGTCGGGGCGGACCGGGTGCGCAAGCTGCTCGCCGTCTGAGTCCGGTGCGAGAAGGGCCCGAACCCCGCGGGGGTTCGGGCCCTTCTCCATGCCATCCGGTCGGCCGGTCGCCGGGGGGCGTCAGGCGATGTGTTCGTTCTCCAGGTCCGTCTGGTAGCGCTGCTTCAGCTCGGGCATCAGCCGCTTGAGCGTGGTGGAGCTGCGCGGGTGGACGATGCCGTGGCCGTCGGAGAGGTGTATGTCGAGCTGCTCGGGGCTCGGCCAGTTGCCGTGCTCGTCGACGTAGGTGCGGAACACCTCGTACGCCGCCTCGGCGAACTTCACCTCGTCGACCGGGGTGAGGTCCTGGCCGTCGGCCGGGCCGTCGGCCGGGACCGCGCCGGGGGCCGCCGCCACCGGGCCGGGGGCCTGCTGCGCCGCTTCCTGCTGCTGGGCGTCCGGGCCGGTCGGGGGAAGCACCGGGGTGGGCTCCAGGCCCTCGACGTACTGCGGGTTGTAGCCGCCCTCGTACGCCGCCTGCGGGGCCAGCGGGGCCGCGAACCACGCGCTGTTGTGGGCCGCGGGCATCGCGGTCGGGTCGACGGCGAAGGGCGGCGGGGCGGCGCTGTGGACGGGCCCCGGCGCGGGCGCGGGCCCGCTCGCCTGGGCCGGCAGTACGGGCTGCGCCTGCGCCGTGGCGGCCTGCGGCAGTCCGGCCACGTCCGGCTGCCCGGCCGACTGGCGCGCCTCCAGGGCCGTCGGCGCCGCCTGGGCGTCCGCGAGCGGGGGCAGCAGCGCGGGTTCGATGCCCGCGGCCGCGAGCCCCTCGGGCACCGTCTGGGACAGCGGTACGCCGATCCGGGCGAGGCGCAGCGGCATCAGCGCCTCGACGGGGGCCTTGCGGCGCCACGCGCGGCCGTAGCGGGCCTGGAGGCGGGCCTGGTAGATCAGCCGGTCCTGCTCCATGCCGACCGCCTGCTCGTAGGAGCGCAGCTCCCACAGCTTCATCCGGCGCCACAGCTTGAAGGTGGGGATCGGCGAGAGCAGCCAGCGGGTGATCCGCACGCCCTCCATGTGCCGGTCCGCGGTGATGTCGGCGATCCGCCCCACCGCGTGCCGGGCGGCCTCGACCGTCACCACGAACAGGATCGGGATGACGGCGTGCATGCCCACGCCCAGCGGGTCCGGCCAGGCCGCCGCGCCGTTGAAGGCGATGGTGGCGGCGGTCAGCAGCCACGCCGTCTGGCGCAGCAGCGGGAAGGGGATGCGGATCCACGTCAGCAGCAGGTCGAGCGCGAGCAGCACGCAGATGCCCATGTCGATGCCGATCGGGAACACCAGCGAGAAGCTGCCGAACCCCTTCTGCAGCGCCAGCGCGCGCACCGCGGCGTAGGAACCGGCGAAGCCGATTCCCGCGATGACGACGGCGCCGGCGACGACGACGCCGATGAGTATCCGGTGCGTTCGAGTCAGCTGCATCGCGGCCACCCGCGATCCCCTCCCACTATCGAGCTACGGCAGGCACAGCGTACGGGTGAGGTGATCTCACCTGGTCCGCGGGCCCGTTCGGCCGGGCGAGCAGGTCAGGCGGCGGACGCGGGAGCGGAGGCCGAGGCGGAGGCGGGGGCGGACGGTGCGCCCGAGGCCGCCGGCTGCGCGTTGGCGGCGGCGACCGCGTTCACGGCTTCGCGGCTCGCGGCGACCGCGCCCTCCAGCAGCTTCGCCGGGTCGGGGGCGGCTGCGCCCTCGTAGGCGGCGCCGTTGTAGTCCAGGGAGACCACGACGTTCTGGGTGCGCACGATGACCGTGGTGTTGAAGAAGTCGGCGCCGTCCTTCTTCGTGGTGTAGGTGACGGAGGTGCCCTGGTCGCCGACGCCGCCCACCTGGTCGTTCTTCGCGTTCTGGGCGCCCTGGACGGTCTTGGCCGTCTGGAGCTGCTTGTTGTACTGCTCCTCGGCGCGCTTGTTGCCGCTGCCGAGGGACTCGTGGGAGTCGTAGCGGACCAGGGAGACCGCGAGCCAGTGGTAGTCCGAGCCCTTGAGACCGTTCTCGTCCAGGCCGTTCCAGGAGCAGCTGGCGCGACTGGTCAGGTCGTTCGACTTGGTGGCCGTGCCGTTCTTGTCCTTCGCCTCGGGGACCAGCGCGTCGATGGTCTTCTCCTGGACCGTCTTGCACGGGTCGGGCAGCGTGGCGAAGGCGGCCTTCTCCAGAGGGGCGGACGGCTTCTTGCTCGGAGCCTTGGACGCGGCGGACGAATCGGACTTCTTGCCCGTGTCGGTGCTCTTGCCCGAGTCGGACGAGCAGCCGGAGACGGCGAGGATCACCGGGACGGCTGCGCAGGCGATGACACGGGTGAGGCGCGAGGCTGATCGGTGCATGATTCCTTCGTACGTTGGTGGTCGGTGGGCACGGGGACCCGGGCAACGGTAGCCCGACCGGGCGCCGGCCTGCTGTGCCCGCCGTCACGCGGGGCTGTGGCCGGGGGCCGGCGGGGCCCGGGCGGGCCGGCCCGTCCGTCGGCTGTCGGTCGGCCGTCAGTCGTTGAAGCGCTCCACCAGGGCCTGTGCCACCTGCCGCGCCTCCTCCTGCGTCTCCGCGCTGGAGGGGACGCCGCCGGGCAGCGCGGGCTGGACGCTGTACTCGACGGTGACGATGACGTTCGCGGTGCGGAAGACGATGCGTACGGTCCGTGCCTGGGCGGCGGACCCGGCCGCGCTGAGCCGGTCCTCGACGAAGGCGGCGTCCCCGAGCCCGTCCAGGACGCGGGAGCCCAGCTCGGGGGGAGTGGGCGTGGCGGAGGGCGCGGGGGCGCCGGTGGCGGGGGTGCCCGGGGCGGGTGCGGTGGCGGGCGGCGCGGTGGCGGGTTGCGCGGTGGTGGCGGGCTGCGCGGCCGTGCCGGGGGCGGGAGCGCCGCTCGGGGCGGTGCCGGGGGCCGGCGTCGTGGCGCTCGCGCCGGGGGTCGGGCCGCTCGGCGGCACGGGGGCCGGCAGGTGGGCGTCGGTGAGGCGGCGCTCGTAGACCTGGCGCGTCTTGGCGTCGTCGCTGCTGGTGGCGCGGTCGTAGGAGACGACCCGCTCGAAGCCGACGGACAGCAGCCGGGTCTCCTCGGGGGTCTGCGCCTTCCAGCGGCAGCCGACGCGGCGGTCGCCGTCGTACGAGGTGTCGGCGGCCCCGGCGTAGAGCTGGTCGCGCTGCGGTGAGGTGAGCGTGGCCGCGGCCGGGAGCATGGCCCGCAGCCGCTTCCCGTCGACCGCCTTGCACGGCGAGGGCAGGCTGCGGTACTTCCCCGGCGGCGCGGCGACGGGCGTGCCGCCGCCCGCCTTGGAGTCGGTGGTGGTCCCGGTCCCGCCGCCGCCGGTGCACCCGGCCAGAAGCGCGGTGAGCATCACGATGCCCGGGAGGACTTGCCGTACCGCGTTGCGCTGCACGTCGTCTGGCTCCGTTCGACAGGCGAAATTGCGTTGCCGCTGCTGGGCCGCGCGTGGACACAATGTCTATCGCACACGCTGGTGCTGACGCCGGTCCCATGTCGTCTTTGGGCCCTGATGCGAGGCTTTTTGCGTATTGAGACTTTTCTGAGGTTGACGGGTGTTGAGGAAGTTATGTCGTATGTAGAGGTGCCCGGGGCGAAGGTCCCGATCCGGATGTGGACCGATCCGAGCGCGGTCGAGGACAGCGCGATGCGGCAGCTGCACAACGTCGCGACGCTGCCCTGGATCAAGGGCCTGGCCGTCATGCCGGACGTGCATTACGGCAAGGGCGCCACCGTCGGCTCGGTCATCGCCATGAAGGACGCGGTCTGCCCGGCCGCGGTGGGCGTGGACATCGGCTGCGGGATGTCGGCCGTACGGACCTCGCTGACCGCGGGCGACCTGCCCGGGGACCTGTCGCGGCTGCGCTCGAAGATCGAGCAGGCGATCCCGGTGGGTACGGGCCTCCACAAGGAGGCGGTGGACCCCGCGCGCCTCTACGACTTCGCGGCGGACGGCTTCGACGACCTCTGGACGCGCTTCGACTACATCGCGGACGCGGTCAAGTTCCGCCGGGAGCGTGCCGCGAAGCAGATCGGGACGCTCGGGGGAGGCAACCACTTCATCGAATTCTGTCTCGACGAGACGGGATCGGTCTGGCTGATGCTGCACTCCGGCTCCCGGAACATCGGCAACGAGCTGGCCGAGCACCACATGGGCGTGGCCCGCGGGCTCGCGCACAACCAGGACCTGGTGGACCGCGACCTCGCGGTGTTCCTGGCGGCCACGCCGCAGATGCAGGACTACCGCAACGACCTCTTCTGGGCGCAGGAGTACGCCAAGTACAACCGCGCCGTGATGATGAGCCTCTTCAAGGAGGTCGTCCGCCGGGAGTTCCGCAAGGCGAAGGTGTCCTTCGACCACGAGATCAGCTGCCACCACAACTACGTGTCCGAGGAGCGCTACGACGGCATGGACCTGCTGGTCACCCGCAAGGGCGCGATCCGTGCGGGCAGCGGCGACTTCGGGATCATCCCGGGGTCGATGGGGACCGGCTCGTACATCGTGAAGGGCCTCGGCAACGAGAAGTCCTTCAACTCGGCCTCGCACGGCGCGGGCCGCAAGATGAGCCGTACGGCCGCGAAGAAGCGCTTCTCCACGCGGGACCTGGCGGAGCAGACCAAGGGCGTGGAGTGCCGCAAGGACTCCGGCGTGGTGGACGAGATCCCGGGCGCGTACAAGCCGATCGAGCAGGTCATCGACCAGCAGACCGACCTCGTCGAGGTCGTGGCCAAGCTGAAGCAGCTCATCTGCGTCAAGGGCTGAACCGGGCCCGGGACGCAGTTGTCGGGGGAGCGGAGGGACCCGGACCCAGGGTGGTCCGGGTCCCTCCGCGTGCGTGCGGGGGTGCGCTGCGGGGGCCGGTGCGTCAGGCGATGGGTTCGCCGGGTTCGCCGTCGAGGAGTCGGTCGACGGCGAGTTCGAGGGCGACGCCGGTCACCTCCGGCAGCGGGACGTTCATGCCGCGCTTGAAAGGCGTGCGCGAGCGGTAACCGCCGCCCCGCGGATCGGTGTACAGGACGACCTCGTCGTGGCGGCGGTCCGCGACGAGGTACACCGGGATGCCGGCCTGGGCGTAGCAGTCGACCTTGGGGCCGATGTCGTCGGACCAGTTGGAAGACGTCACTTCCAGGACCATGCGGAAGACGTGGGGGGCGAAGCAGTTCTGCCGGACGTGGGCGTCCTTGTAGTCGTCCTCGACCAGGGAGAAGTCCGGGATGGCGTGGTCCTCCGGACCCGACGGCAGTACGACGCCGATGGCCTGTAGGTATCTGAGGCCTGCGCGCTTCGCCCCGGCCTCGTAGAACTGCTCGATGAGCCACGTCAGGGCCTCGGCATGCGGTCCGTCGGCGGGCGGTGTCACGGTGAGCCTCCCCTGGAGAATCTCCACTCGGTGCCCGGGCAGCTGGCTGGACAGACGGTCGGCGATCCCGGCGAGCGTCGTCTCCTGCGCTATTACGGCCATGGCTTCCTCCTTATGGGGGCTCATGCTTCTGGAGCGTAGCGGCGGCCGGGGACAATCCGGGTGTGTTCACCCGTACGGGCGCAAGAGGTGTGGCGGGACCAACTTGCCTGTCGTGCACGGGGGTTGACGGTCGGAGTTGGTCTAGACCAGGGTGGCGGCATGAGGAGATCTCGGGTCGTTCTCGGTGTGTTCGCTTCGCTGTCGCTCACCTTCGGGGTGGCCGGGTCGGCCGTGGCGGGGGTGGGGGCCGGGGAGCCGGTCGTGGCTGCCGTCGAGGGGGTGGGGCTGCCGCCCGTCGTGTCGCGGGTGCCGACCGACGACCAGGTCGTCTTCCTGACCATCGACGACGGGTGGTACCACGACCCCGCCGCCGCGCGGACGCTCATCGGCAAGCGGGTGCCGGTGACGCTGTTCCTGCTGCCCGGAGCCACCTCGTACGACACGGCGTACTTCACGGACCTCGTCGAGCAGGGGCGGGCGACCGTCGAGAACCACACCGTCGACCACCCGGACCTGACCACGCTCGACGCGGCGGGCAAGGACGCGCAGGTCTGCGGGGCGCGGGCGCGGCTCAAGGGGACGTTCGGGCGGGCGCCGCAGCTGCTGCGGCCGCCGTACGGGGCCGTCGACGACGACGTGCGGCTCGCGGCGAAGGCGTGCGGCGTGAAGACGCTGGTCACCTGGACCCACGACTTCACCACCTGGAACGAGACGCCGCCGACCCCGCGGCTGCGGGCGGGCGACATCGTGCTGCTGCACTTCACGCCCACGCTCGAAGCCGACCTGGAGCGGGCGCTGGCCGCGGCGAAGGCCGCGGGGCTCAAGCCCGCGGCCCTCCCGCCCCGGCTCAGGGACGCCGGGCCGGCGTAGGCGGGAGCCCGGGGCGGGAGCGGGGCGGGGCGTGGCGTCGTACCGGACGGGCCGGCCCCGTCGGGCGGCCGCGTGCCCCGACCGGCTACAGCTCGCGGTGGACCTTCGCGTTCGAGGCCTGGGCGCGCGGGCGGACCACCAGCAGGTCGATGTTGACGTGACTGGGGCGGGTCACCGCCCAGGTGATGGTGTCGGCCACGTCGTCGGCGGAGAGCGGGTGGGCGACGCCCGCATACACCTTGGCCGCCTTGTCCGTGTCCCCGCGGAAGCGCGTCGTGGCGAACTCCTCCGTCTTGACCATGCCCGGGGCGATCTCGATCACCCGGACCGGCTGGCCGACGATCTCCAGGCGCAGGGTCTCCGCCAGCACGCGGGCGCCGTTCTTGGCGGCGACGTACCCGGCGCCGCCCTCGTACGTCGAGTGCCCGGCGGTCGAGGAGAGGACCACGACGGTGCCGTCTCCGGACGCGGTCAGGGCCGGCAGCAGGGCCTGGGTGACGTGGAGCGTGCCGATGACGTTGACCTCGTACATCGTGCGCCAGTCGGCCGGGTCGCCGGTGGCGACCGGCTCGGCGCCGAGCGCTCCGCCCGCGTTGTTGACCAGCACGTCGCACCGCTCCAGGGACGCGGCGAACGCGTCGACGGCCGCGCGGTCCGTCACGTCGAGTGCGTGGGCGGTGGCCAACTGCCCGGCCGCGGTGATCTCCGCGGCCAGCTGCTCGATGCGGTCCTTGCGGCGGGCGGTCAGCACGACGTGGTAGCCCGCGCCGGCGAGCTGCCGCGCGGTGGCCGCGCCGATTCCGCTGCTCGCCCCGGTGACGACTGCGATGCGGGGGGTCATGGGAGCGCTCCTCGTTCGGGTGATCGATACCCGGCCAGCATAGGCATGCGCCCGCACGCCCGGTCGGCGGTCCGCGGCGGGTCAGCGACCGCGCGGTGCGTACATGATGAGGGCCATCCCGGCCAGGCAGACCAGGGCCCCGGCGATGTCCCAGCGGTCGGGGCGGTAGCCGTCGGCGACCATGCCCCAGGCGAGGGATCCGGCCACGAAGACCCCGCCGTAGGCGGCCAGCACCCGGGCGAAGTCACCCTCGGGCTGGAGGGTGGCGACGAAGCCGTAAAGGCCGAGGGCGATGACTCCGGCGCCGATCCAGACCCACCCCTTGTGCTCGCGCACGCCTTGCCAGACGAGCCAGGCGCCGCCGATTTCGAGGACGGCGGCGAGGGCGAAGAGGGGCACGGAGCGGAGGAGCGGCATGGGGTCAGCCTGGCACGGGGTCAGCCTGGCATGCGGGTCGGGGCGGGGGGTGCTGGGCGGGGGTTGGGGGCCGGTTCGCGGACCGGGGCACGGGTCCGGTGCCGACCGTGGGCGTCGCAGATGGCGGGGAGGCGCGCCCTCGTTCGTGTGATGGTCCGACCGGTGCGCGGCGCGGGTCGTTAGCGTCCGCGCGTGGAGGTGGTGACGGTGACCGTGCGCCGTGGTGTCGTCCGAATCGTGGTGCCCGTGGGGCTGGTCCTGGGGCTGGTGCTGGCCGGGGCCGCGGCCCCGGCGGGAGCCGCGCAGGCGGCCGGGGCGGTGGCCCCCGGGGCGGGGGCGCCTGAGGCTGATGTGGCCTACCACGGGCGGGTGAGCCTGTCCGGCGGCCGGCTCGCCGTCTGGGTGGTCCCGGAGAACGAGGGGCCGGCCGCGCTCGCGAACACCACCCTGCGGCTACGGCTCTCCGCGGACCTCGCCCCCGGCCAGGAACTGGCGCAGGGCTGCGCCCGGGCCGGTCAGCGCGAGGTGATCTGCGAGACGGGAACCCTGCCCGCGCACGGGCAGGGCCGCCACATCGGCCTGCGGCTGCGCCTCAAGGAGTGGCCGCCGGAGGTGGTGGTGCGGCTGGACACGTGGTGGAACGGCGGCGCGACCGACCGCAACCACGCCAACGACGAGCGCGCGGTACTGGCCCTCGACACGGGTGACGCCTACTCCTTCTGACCCCGTGGGGTGGTCTCCAGCCGTTCCTTTCAGGGGCTGGCTCGACCGCGCTACTCCTTGCGAGCCCGCAGGATCCAGCCCGCGAGCGCCCGGTCGACCTCGGCCGCGGTGGGCGCGGGCGCGGACCAGGCGACGTAGCCGTCCGGCCGTACCAGTACACAGGCGGTACGTCCGTACGTGCGCCAGGAGGCGTGGGTGAGCCCGGGCTCCGGCGCGGCCGGAGCGGGGGCGCCGTCCGGCCCGAGCGTCATGCCGGGCGGGGTGATCAGGACGAAGCCGCCCGCCCGCAGCAGCTCGTAGAGCCTGCCCTCGCGCAGGACGGCGTCGGGCGCACGGCGGCCCGCGGGCCGGGCGGCACCGGGCGGCGGCGGGTAGGAGATCCCGATCCCGGAGACCATGCCGAGCGCACGGTCGCGGGCGGGCCGGACCTGGGCCAGGAGTGCGGCGCCGGCATCGCGCAGCGCGCGGCGGGCGGGCGTGGCGGCCATGGTGATCCGGGTCAGGGCGCCGCTCCCGCGGAGCACGAGGCGGCCGACGGGGTGGCGTTCGCGCTCGTAGCTGTCCAGCAGCGCCTCGGGGTCGGGGGCGCGGCCGAGGAGAACCGCGGCGAGCTTCCAGGAGAGGTTGGCGGCGTCCTGGAGGCCGGTGTTCATGCCCTGGCCGCCCGCGGGGGAGTGGACGTGCGCGGCGTCCCCGGCGAGGAAGACGCGGCCCACGCGGTAGTGCGGGACCTGGCGCTCGTCGGCGTGGAAGCGGGAGATCCAGCGGGCGTCGTGCATGCCGTGGTCGGTGCCGAGGGCGGCGCGGGTGGTGGCGCGCAGTTCGTCGAGGCCGACGGGGTCGTCGTCGTGGGCCCGGCTGTCGCGGTGCCAGGCGATGGCCCGGTACCAGCCGTCGCCGAAGGGGACGAGGAAGGCGAAGGCCCGGCCGTTGCTGTCGACGGCGAGCTGGTCCGGGGGCTCCTCGGTCAGGCGCACGTCGGCCAGCACCATCGAGCTGACGACGGCGCGGCCCGGGAAGGGCAGGCCGAGTTCGCGGCGGACGGTGGAGCGGACGCCGTCGGCGCCGACGACGTGCCGGGCGTACAGGGTGGTGGTGCGGTCGGTGGTGGGGGTGCGGAGGTCGAGGGCGACGGTGTCGGGGTCTTGGTGGGGGTGGGGGTGTTTCTGGTGGGGGTGCGGTTGCTGGTCCTGGTCCTGGTACGGGTCCGGGCTTTGGCGCAGTGCGATCAGCTCATGGTCGTACCGGATGTCCACACCTGTGGACAACGCGCGACGCTCCAGCAGGTGTTCGGTCTTGAATTGGGGGGTGATGAGAACGAACGGGAAGCGGGTGGGGAGCATGTCGAGGGAGAGGCTGAGCGAGCCGAAGAGGTTCAGTCGCCGGATCGGGCTGCCGGTGGCCACGAGTTCGTCGGCGAGGCCGCGCGCGTCCAGGAGTTCGAGGGTGCGGGCGTGGACGGCGAAGGCCCGCGTGAGGTTCGCGGCGGTCTGCGGACGGCGCTCGATCAGGGTGACGGTCAGACCGGCGGAGGCTAGGTCCCCGGCGATCAGCAGACCGGTCGGGCCGGCGCCGATGACCGCGACGTCCACGATGTCCACGACGTTCGCCGGGCCCGGGGTGTTCGCCGCGTCCGTCGGGTCCGGGGTGTTTGCTGCGTCCGCCAGGTCCGGGGTGGGTTGCGGCCGGGGCGCGGGCTCGGGCTCGGTGGCGGGAGCGGGGGTTGTCATGGTGGGAAGGTCTGCCCACCGCAGCCGGGCCCTACGCGGTGACGCCGCCGCCGAATTCCGCCAGCGCCTCGCTGACGATGACTTCCAGCCGGGCGTGGTGCGCGCCCCGCCAGTACACGCGCTCGCAGGCGACGCACTGGGCGAAGACGTCGTAGGAGCGCTGGGTGCCGCCCTCCAGTAGATCGCCGACGCTGTCCTTGTCGGCGGCGCGCAGCGTGCCGTTGCAGGCGGTGCAGCGGGTCCAGGGGTCAAGGCGCGGTGCGAACCGGCCCAGGATGTCGCGCAGTTGCTCGTCCGGCTGGTCGCTGTACACGTAGGCGCCCGCCCAGATCTCGCGGCGGCGCAGCAGCCCCCGGTCGCGGGAGAGCAGGACGCGCTGTTCGGCGGCGGAACGGGTGGCGAGCGCGGGGTCGCCGATGTCCTCGTTCTCGTACGCCGCGTCGATGCCGAGCAGGCGCATCCGCCGGGCGAGCGTGCCGAGGTGGACGTCCAGGAGGAAGCGGAGCGGGGCGCCGGGGACCTGCTGGGGCCGGGTGACGCCGCACGCCTCGACGGACTCGCCGCCCCGGGGCACGTACGAGACGGGTGCCTCGTGGCCGTCCACGAGCAGCCGGCCGACCTCGGTGAGCGGGACGCCGACCGATTCGACGACGTGGCCGAGGCTGGACGTGCCGTCGACGGGCGTGGGCACGCGCTCGGCCCGCCGGCTGGGCGCGGCGAAGAGGCGCAGCTCGGGGGCGAGGGTGAGGCTGATCTCCGGTCCGTTCACGCGTCCCAGCATGCCAGCCCGGCGCGGGGCGACGAAGGGGAATTTACCGCCGGGGGAGGCCGGGCGGGCACGGGTCGGGGGTAGGGGTCGGGGGTGGGGGTCGGGGCCCTGCCCGGGTCGGCCCGGGGGCGGTGGTGACGGTGCGGTGGTGACCGGGCGGGGGCGCGGTGTGGCCGGGTGGTCGGCCCGGCGCTCAGCTTGAGCTGCAACCTCGCCGTGCCGTGAGGACTGAGGTTGATCTCCAGCTCAGACCCGGTGCGAGGCCTCGCGGGGTGCGGGACGGCGGCGCTTGGTCCCGGGCGGCCGTTCGGGACCGGCGCCGCGACGTTGGAGAACACTGGTGACGTCGTAGCCGACGTCCATGACGATCTTGTGACGGCGGCGGGTCTGCTGGGAAGCGTCGTCGCCGGCGTCAGGCGTCAGGCTCAGGCGGGCATGGCGTCGCGGACCTTGGCGGTGTCCACGAACTGTTCGAAGCGGACGATCTTTCCGCCGCGGACGATGAAGTGGTGGGCGACGCGGACGTTGATGTCCTTCCCGGTAGCCTTGTTGGTGGCGGTGTAGCGGGCCAGGACCACGACGTTCTCGCCGTCGACGACGTAGGTGTCGTCGTGGGCGGTCCAGTCGTCCCACTCCTTCCCGAGCTGCTCCATCACGGCGGAGGTGACGCCGGTGGGGGTGCGGTAGGTGCCGGCCAGGGGGAAGCCGGCCATCTCGGTCCACTCCACGTCGTCGGCCAGGGTGGCCCGCAGCGCTTCGAGGTCGCCGTGGGCGGAGGCGAGGTACTGGCGCCGCACAACGTCGGCGGGGGCGGCGGAGGTGCGGAAGTCGGCGTTCTCACTCATGGTGGCGTCCTTTCTCGGGGAGGGGGAGCGAGCGGGGCGGGGGAATGCCCCCCCGGGTCGCGCACCGCCGCGCACGGTCGATGCCGGTGCCGGTGCCGGTGCCGGGTGGCGCGGGGTGTCCGGCAGCGGCTGCCGAGGGGCGGGTCAGCCCCAGGTCATCTCGCCCTTGGCGACCTTGGCCCCGAGCTGGGCGGCGATGAGCATCCCGGAGTTCGGGTAGCGGGCGACCAGGGCGTTGGTCAGTGCCTCGCCGCTGTCGGCCTTCTCCAGTTCGGCCTCGAACGCGACGAGGTAGTCGCGGGTGTAGGCGATCGGGCCGGCGTCCGGGGCGGCCGTGGTGGGCAGGCGGTGGCCGGGGACGGCGAAGGCGGGGTCCAGGGCCGTCATCTCGTCGAGTACGGCGATCCAGGCGGCGCGGTCCTCGGGCTTGCCGGTGTCGGCGACCCAGACGTGCTCGTTCTGGAACAGCAGCACGCCGGCGACGATGGCCCGGTGCTCGGCCTGCCACAGGTAGTGCCGGTCCGGCAGGCCGGGCTGGCCGCCCTTGAGCTGGAACAGGTGTCCCTCGAAGGTGAGGTCTCCGGTCAGTTCGGTCAGCTCGACCAGACGGGTGGGGCGGTTGGCGCCGACCTGCTCCCAGGCCTTGAGCTTGCCCTCGTAGGCGGCCTTGATGTGCTCGATCACCAGCGGCGTCGCGACGAGTTCCGCCTCGGGGAAGGCGTCGGCGATGACCTCGGCGCCCCAGTAGTAGTCGGGGTCGGCGTGGCTGATGAAGACCTTGGTCAGGGTCTTCCCGGAGTCCAGGACCTCGGCGGCCAGGCGGTGGCCATCGGCGCGGGTGAAGCCGGTGTCGATCAGGAACGCCTCCTCCGCGCCGGTGATCAGGGTGGCGGTCTTGTTCTTCGAGCCGACGGGGAAGTCCAGGTCGATGACCTTGAAGTCGAGGGTGCTCATGGCCGTCTCTTTCGGGGGGAGGGGAGCGGGGAGGGCTCGGGGAGCGGCGGGGAAGGAGGTGTCAGGACGCCGTGCTGAGGGCGGTCAGGCGCTGCTCGATCTCCTCGACGGTGGCGTGGCCGGTCGCCAGCGGCACGACCCGCTCGCCCTCGACGGCCAGCAGGGTGGGGAAGCCCCGTACGCCCAGTTCGGCGGTGCGGGTGAAGTCGCCCTGCGCGGCGGCGGCCGCTTCCGGCGAGGCGAACGCCGTCGCGAGGGCGTCGGCGTCCAGGCCGTGTGCCCCGGCGAGCGCGCGGTAGGTGTCCGGGTCGGACAGGCTCAGGCCGTCCGCGTAGAACGCGTGCTGGAGCGCGGCAGCCAGCTCCACGATGCGGTCGGGAGCGGCCTGCCGCAACGCGGCCGTGCCCCGGGCGGCGGCCTCGGAGTCCATCACGAACGAGCCGTCCGCGATCAGCCGCGCGTACCCGGCCCCGAACCGCACCCCGGTCAGTTCGCTGATCTCGGCGTTGGCGCCCTGGACGTATCCGAACTCCCCGATGGGTACCCGGCGCGTACCGGTGAACAGGCCGCCGGAGACCACCTCGACGTCCAGATCGGGGTGACGGCGTACGAGCTCGGCAAGGGTCGGCGCGAAACCGTAGGACCAGCCGCAGTAGGCGTCGAAGACGTAGACGAGCTTCATGAGGGTGTGCCTCCCGGTTGCGGGCCCGCTGTCCGCGAGCCATTCACCTGACACAACAGTAACTGACCCGTCAGATATTTCCCTGCGGGAGCACCGCTTCAACCGCTCCCCCTGCCGCTCGTCCCGCCAGGGACACTCAGCGCAGGCGGGGCAGCGCGTCGCGCGCCGCCAGGCTCACCGTCCGCAGGTCGGCCGCGAACCGTTCGCGGTGCTCCGCGGGCAGCGGGTCCAGCAGCAGCCGTCGTACGTTCTCCGCGTGCAGGCGGGCGGCCCGCACCACGGTCTCCTCCCCGAGCGGCGTCAGGGTGAGCAGTCGGCCCCGGCGGTCCTGCGGGTTGTCCTGCCGGTCCACCAGGCCGGCCGCCTCCATCCGGTCCACCAGCCGGGTCACTCCACCGGTGGTCAGGACCCGCTCCTGCGCCACGTCCCGCATCGACATCCCCGGCGCTCCGGCCCGGCCCAGGATCAGCAGCACCTCGAACATCAGGTGGCTGATCCCGCACTCCTCCTCAAGGGCGCGCCCCAGGATGTACTCCAGCCGGTTCGCGGCCCCCTGAAGCCGGCCGAACGCCAGCACCAGCGGGTCGTTCGCCGCCTCCCCGGCCGTCGTGATCTGCCCGTCCCCGGCCACCCGGTCACCCTTCTCCCGCGGCGCGGACGCGCCGCTGCCCATCATCGCGCGCCATCGGCGATCACGGAGCCGGCGCCCCGGGCGGCCCTACGGCACCATGGGCTCCCGGGGCGCCGCCCGTCAGGCGGGCAGGGTGTAGCGCCAGTCGTGGCTCGGGTGGAAGATGCCCGGCGGGTATTCGAAGTTCACGTCACCGAGCGACTCGAAGCCCGCGCGGCGGCATACCGCGTGGGAGGCGGCGTGGTCGGTGCTCGGGAAGGCGTGCACGAAGCGGTGGGAGCCGTGCCGGCCGACGTACGCGAGGAGTTCGGTGACCGCCGCCACCGCGAGGCCGCGGCCCTGGTGCTCGGGGAAGACGGCCCAGCCGGTCTCGTACACGTCCTCGTCCCGCCATTCGCGGGGCCAGAAGCCCACGGAACCGACGGTTTCGCCGTTTTCCGTCAGGCTGACCCGGAACATCCGCCCGGCGGCGGGCTCCCGGTCGCTCAGGGCGACGTAACGGCGCTGGCGGTCGGCCAGTTGCTCCTCGGACTCGGGTCCCCCCAAGTACTTGGTCATCTCGGGCTCGTTGGCCCGCAGCAGTAACCCGAAGTCCTCCTGGGACCAGGGGGTCAGACGCAGCGATATTTCCATGTAGAGGAGGGTAAAAGGAATTCCTCCCCGCTGTCCGGGACTCGGACCTATGGCATGGCCGGAACCGGCCGGAACCGGAAGGAAGCGCACCGGCGGCACACGGGCCGCACAGCGACAGCACACAAACCGCACACCAACCGCACACCGGCCACACATCGGCCGCAAGGCAGTACGGTCAGGGCCAGACCAGGCAGTACGGCTGGTGGCCCGCTTCGTGGAGGCGGTGGGAGAAGTCCTGCCACTCGTGCAGGAGCTGGTAGACGTTGAACGCGTCGCGCGGGCCGCCGCGGTCGGGGACCGTGGACCAGATGAAGGCCGCCGCGCCGACGGACTCCTCGCCGATGCCGCGCAGCGGGTCGACCACCGTCATCGGCAGTTTGACCACCGCGTAGTCGGGGTGCAGGACCACCAGCTCCAGCGGCGGGACCTTGTGCAGGGGTATGCCCTCGATGCCGGTCAGGACCATCGCGGCCACCGTCTCCGGTTTGATCTTGCTGAACAGGCCGCCCATGCCGAGTTCGTCGCCGCCCAGCTCCTCGGGCCGCATCGAGATCGGGACCCGGGCCGCCGTGGCGCCGTCCGGGGCGCCGAAGTACTTGTAGGTCACGCCCATGCCGCGACCTCCCGGTACCGCGCTCGGGGCGAACGGTACGCCGTCCACCGCATCCGCGCCGCGGCGGCGGTGCCTGCCCCGGCGCCGGGCCTCACGGGAAGCGTCGCGGGCTTCGCGGGCACGCTCGGGCCCCAGGCCGTCCGTACCCTCGCCCGGTCCGCCACCGCGTTGCATATCTCCACCCGACTGGTCTTGCCTGCCCCGGCCCCGTGACCCCCGCCACGCGGCCTGATCATCATGGCAGTGACCTCCCCCGCGGCGGCGCGGTGAAACGCCCGCCCGCAAGTCAGTCGCGGCCTCTGAGACCATGGCTGGTGTGAGCTACCCGTATCCGTATGAAGCCCCAGTCTCGCAGAACCTGTTTGACCGCGCGTCCCTCGTGACCCCCGGCGGCGTGAACTCTCCCGTGCGTGCGTTCCGCGCCGTGGGGGGAACGCCCCGGTTCATGGTGTCCGGTACCGGTCCGTACCTCACCGATGCCGATGGCCGCGAGTACGTCGACCTGGTCTGCTCGTGGGGGCCGATGATCCTCGGCCATTCCCACCCCGCCGTGATCGAGGCCGTGCAGGCCGCGGTCGCCCGCGGCACGTCCTTCGGCACCCCCGGCGAGGGCGAGGTCGCGCTCGCCGAGGAGATCGTCGGGCGGATCGCGCCCGTCGAGCAGGTGCGCCTGGTGTCCTCCGGTACGGAGGCCACCATGTCCGCGATCCGGCTGGCCCGCGGTTTCACCGGCCGGGCCAAGATCGTGAAGTTCGCGGGCTGCTACCACGGCCACGTGGACGCGCTCCTGGCCGCCGCCGGATCGGGCCTCGCGACCTTCGCGCTGCCCGACACCCCCGGTGTGACGGGCGCGCAGGCCGGCGACACGATCGTCCTGCCCTACAACGACCTCGAAGCGGTACGTGCCGCCTTCGCCGCGCACCCCGGTGAGATCGCCTGCGTGATCACCGAGGCCGCGCCCGGCAACATGGGCGTGGTGACGCCCGGCGAGGGGTTCAACCAGGGCCTGGCGGACCTGTGCCGCGCGAACGGCGCGCTGTACATCTCCGACGAGGTCATGACCGGTTTCCGTACCTCCCGTGCCGGCTGGTTCGGCGTGGACGGGGTCGCGCCCGACCTGATGACCTTCGGCAAGGTCATGGGTGGCGGCTTCCCGGCCGCGGCCTTCGGCGGGCGCGCCGACGTGATGGGGCACCTGGCCCCGGTCGGCCCCGTCTACCAGGCGGGCACCCTGTCGGGGAACCCGATCGCGACGGCCGCGGGTCTCGCGCAGCTGCGCCTGCTGGACGACGCGGCGTACGCGAAGGTCGACGCCGTGTCGGCCGAGATCCAGGGGCTGGTGACGGGCGCGCTCCGCAAGGAGGGCGTGGCGCACCGGCTGCAGACCGCGTCCAACATGTTCTCCGTCTTCTTCACCGAGGACGAGGTCAGGAACTACGACGACGCCAAGAAGCAGGAGAGCTTCCGCTTCACCGGCTTCTTCCACTCGATGCTGGAGCAGGGCGTCTACCTGCCGCCCTCGTCCTTCGAGTCCTGGTTCGTCTCCACCGCCCACGACGAGCGCGCGATCGAGCGCATCGCGGCCGCGCTGCCCGCCGCCGCCCGCGCCGCCGCCGAGGCCACCCCGGAGGGCACCGCATGAGCAGCAGCGACATCACCGTCGTCCACCTGATGCGCCACGGAGAGGTGCACAATCCGGACGGGGTCCTCTACGGGCGCCGCGCCGGCTACCACCTCTCCGAGCTGGGCCGGCAGATGGCCGAGCGGGTCGCCGAACACCTGGAGAACCGCGACATCACCCATGTCGTGTCCTCCCCGCTGGAGCGCGCGCAGGAGACGGCCGCCCCGATCGCCAAGGCGCACAGCCTGGACCTGGCGACCGACGACCGGCTGATCGAGGCGGCGAACGTCTTCGAGGGCAAGACCTTCGGCGTCGGCGACGGTGCGCTGCGCAAGCCGGCGAACTGGAAGCACCTGACGAACCCGTTCCAGCCGTCCTGGGGCGAGCCGTACGTCGAGCAGGTCGTCCGGATGATGAGCGCGCTGGACGCGGCGCGCGACGCGGCGCGTGGTCACGAGGCGGTGTGCGTGAGCCACCAGCTGCCGATCTGGATCGTGCGCAGCTTCGCCGAGAAGCGCAGGCTGTGGCACGACCCGCGGCGCCGGCAGTGCACGCTGGCCTCGCTGACGTCGTTCACGTACCAGGGGGACAAGATCGTGTCGGTGGGCTACAGCGAGCCGGCCCGCGACCTGGTCCCGGCGCATCTGCTGGCGGGCGCAAAGCCGGTGAAGGGCGGGTCCAAGGCCTTCGGGGCCTGACCCTGCCCCTCCCTTGCCGGGCGGGTGCCGGTCCCTGCCGGGTGGGTGCCGGTCCCCGGCCGGGTGGGTGCCTGTCCCTTGGCGGGAGGTGCCGGTCCCCCTGCCGGTGGGTGCCCGTCCCCCTGCCGGGTGGGCCTGTCGCCCTGCCAGTGGGTGCTTCCCCTCCGATCTGCCGGGTGGTACTCGGCTCCCGCTGAGCGGGAGGCCCGACCAGCGCTGCTGGGGCAAGTGCCCGACACCCGCTGGGCGGGTGCCCGTTCCGGCGTATGCCTGCCCCCCAGCCCAGGTGCCGGATCCCGGCCCGGGTGGGACGGATCCCCGTCAGGCGGGGCCCGACCCGTGCCGCGCGGGTGCGGGTGCCCGGTCCCGCGGTGGCGCCTGACCCAGGGCGTGTGTGCCTGCCCCGGCCGGGCACCCGCGCCCGCCGGTCGGGCGTGCGCCGACCTCCGCCCGGGGCGCACATCGGCCCCCGCCGGGCGGCCAGCCCCGCCGGGCGCTCGCCCCGGCCCACGGCACCACCGGCGCACCCCGCCACCGGCCCACGCCGGCCGGGCGGTGCCGACCTGACGGCCGGGTACCCGACCGCATCCCGGCGCCCGCGGCGGCACGGCGAACGCCCGCCGCGCCCCGGCACCTGTGTGGCCCGCCCCCGGCGCACGCCGCCCCCAGCGCACCCCCGCCCCCGCCGGGAGGGCGCCGCCCCCGCCGCACGCCGCGCACCGCCGCCCCCAGCGCACCTCCGCCCATGCGCACCCCTGCCCCCGGCTCAGGTCCGGGCCCGGGCGGACGCAGCCCCCGCCGCGCACGCTCGGGCCGGGTAGGCGTCGGCCTCCGCCCGACCCCCGGCCCCCGGCCCGTCCGGCCGACGCCCGGGCCGGGCCGGCGCCGCCCGCGCCGCCCGCTCCCGGCGACCAGGCGGCCCCCCGCCCCCCGTGATCGTCAAGATTGGCCATGGGTTGGGCTAATTTCATACAAGTCGACGCGCCGTCGCCGTGCTCGGGATCAGGCTCCGGTGGAATGTCCGTTTATACGACATTCCATCAGCGAGGTGAGCGGACATGCGTGAGGTCAGCCGAAGGAGCGCGCTCGGGCTCGGACTTGGGGCCGGGCTCGGGGCGGCGGCCCTGGTGGGGGTCGCGGGGTGTAGCGGGGGTGCCGGGTCCGGGGACGCCCGGATGGGGGCCGGGCCCGGTGAGGCCGGGCCCGCCCCGAGCGGCGGCGCGGCGCATCCGGTCAGGCCGATCGGCGACGGGTCCACCGCCGATACCGGGCCGCAGCCCCACCAGCCCCCGAAGCCCGTCCCGCTTCAGCCCGGCGAGACCCCGCCGCAGTTCGTCGTCTTCAGCTGGGACGGCGCGGGCGAGATCGGCAACGGCCTCTTCCCGCGCTTCCTCAAGCTCGCCAAGGACCATCACGCGGCCATGACCTTCTTCCTCTCCGGGATCTACCTGCTCCCCGAGTCGAAGCGGGACCTCTACCGGCCGCCCAACAATCCCGTCGGCGCCTCGGACATCGGCTACCTCAAGGACGAGAACGTCCGCAACACCCTGAAGTACGTCCGCCAGGCCTGGCTCGACGGCCACGAGATCGGCACCCACTTCAACGGGCACTTCTGCGGCGGCTCCGGCTCGGTCGCCCACTGGAGCGCGCAGGACTGGCAGAGCGAGATCGACCAGGCCGTGTCCTTCGTCACGAAGTGGCGCACCCACACCGGCTTCACCGACCTCGAACCGCTGCCCTTCGACTACGCGAAGGAGCTGGTCGGCGCGCGTACGCCGTGCCTGCTCGGCCAGGACCGGCTGCTGCCCACCGCCGAGAAGCTCGGCTGGCGCTACGACGCCAGCTCGCCCGGCGGCCTCCAGCAGTGGCCGGAGAAGAAGGGGAGCGTGTGGGACCTGCCGCTGCAGTCCATGCCCTTCCCCGGGCACTCCTTCGAGGTGCTCTCGATGGACTACAACATCCTCGCCAACCAGTCGAAGAGCAGCACCCGGGGCGTCCCGTCCAACTACCCGGCCTGGCGCAGCCAGGCGACGGCCGCCTATCAGGGCGGCTTCCGGCGGGGCTACGAGACCAACCGCGCGCCGCTCTTCATCGGCAACCACTTCGAGGACTGGAACGGCGGCATCTACATGGACGCCGTCGAGGAAGCGCTCAAGTCGATGGCGGACAAAAGTGATGTACGTCTCGTATCGTTCCGTCAGTTCACGGACTGGCTCGACGTCCAGGACCCCAAGGTGTTGGCGAAACTGCGCGGCCTCGCCCCCGGGCAGCCCCCGACCGGCGGCTGGAAGACCTTCCTGACCGCCGCCTGACCGCGTCCCGGCCACGCCCTGACCGTTCCCTCCCCGAGCCCGCCCGGCCCGCCGGGGGGCGCGCAAGATCCACAATTCACCCATGCGAAACTTTTCACATGAGCCTTAGCCGCGCGCGTGTCCGTCGTAGTCGCCGCCGCTCGACCAGCGGTCGCGCCGCCCTGCTGACCGCCGTGGCCGTCGCGGGCGCCCTCACCCTGAGCGCCTGCGGGGACGGGGCTGGCGGCGGCAAGTCCACCGGTTCCGCCGGGGGCAACTACGTCACCGGCCCGGGCGGCATCTCCACCGTCGCCCAGGGCGAGCGCGACGACGCCCCCAAGCTCGACGGCGAGACGGTCGACGGCAAGACGCTCGACACGACCACCCTCAAGGGGAAGGTCGTCGTCCTCAACGTCTGGGGCTCCTGGTGCCCGCCCTGCCGCGCCGAGGCACCCTACTTCGCCAAGGTCTCCAAGGAGCTGGCCGACGCGGGCAAGGACGTCGCCTTCGTCGGGATCAACACCCGCGACAACAGCAAGCAGAACGCGGCCTCCTTCGAGCAGAACTTCGGCATCGGCTACCCGAGCCTCTACGACCCCGACGGGAAGCTGATGCTCCGCTTCCCCAAGGGCACGCTCAACGCGCAGTCGATCCCCTCCACGATCGTCCTCGACAAGCAGGGCAGGATCGCCGCCCGCACCCTGGTCGCGGTCAACGAGGACCAGCTGCGCAAGATGATCGACCCGCTCCTCGCGGAGAAGTGAGCGCCGTGAACGAGACCGTTCTCGGCGGAGCCCTGCTGCTGGCGCTGCCCATCGCCGTACTCGCCGGGCTCGTCTCCTTCTTCTCCCCGTGCGTGCTGCCGCTCGTCCCCGGCTACCTTTCCTACGTCACCGGCGTCACCGGCGCCGACATGGCGGAGGCCCGGCGCGGCCGGATGCTGGCCGGGGCGAGCCTGTTCATCCTCGGCTTCACCGCCGTCTTCGTCTCCACCGGCGCCCTCTTCGGCTACTTCGGCGACGTCCTCCAGGACCACCGGGCCGTGATCTCGCGGGTGCTGGGCGGTGTGGTCATCCTCATGGGGCTCTTCTTCATGGGCCTGATCCCGGGTCTGACGATGCGGGAGTTCCGCTTCCACAAGAAGCCCACCGGCGGCCTGATCGGCGCGCCCGTCCTCGGTGTCCTGTTCGGCATCGGCTGGACGCCCTGCATGGGCCCGACCCTCGCCGCCGTGAACACGCTCTCCCTGAACGAGGCGAGCGCCGGGCGCGGAGCACTGCTGACCACCGCGTACTGTCTGGGCCTCGGCGTGCCCTTCATCCTGGCCGCGATCGCCTTCCGCAAGGCGCTCGGCGCGTTCGGCTGGGTGCAGCGGCACTACGCCTGGGTGATGCGCATCGGCGGCGGCATGCTGATCCTGACCGGTCTGCTGCTCGTCACAGGTTGGTGGGACACCATCGTCAGCGACATGCAGAGCTGGACACAGGGCTTCACGGTGGGGATCTGAGGACTACACGCACATGAGTACGACCGACAAGGCGCCCACCGAGGCGCCGGACCCCGACCACGCCGCCGCGGAAGCCGCCGCCGAGGTCACCGACGCCGCCGCGGCAGCCCAGCTGTCCACGGCGCCGCTGGAGGACCCGCCGGCCGGCGGTCCCGCCGTCGGCATCGGCGTGCTCGGCTGGGCCCGCTGGTTCTGGCGCCAGCTCACCTCCATGCGGGTCGCGCTGATCCTGCTCTTCCTGCTGTCCCTCGGCTCGATCCCCGGCTCCCTGATCCCGCAGAACCGGGTCGACCCGATGAAGGTCGAGATCTGGAAGGGCAAGCACGGGTTCTGGGTGCCGGCCGCCGAGAAGCTCCAGCTCTTCGACGTCTACAGCTCGGTGTGGTTCTCCGCGATCTACATCCTGCTGTTCGTGTCGCTGATCGGCTGCATCGTCCCGCGCACCTGGCAGTTCGTCGGCCAGCTCCGCGGCCGCCCGCCGCGCGCCCCCCGGCGCCTGGACCGGCTCCCCGCCTACACGACCTGGCGCACCGAGGCGGCCCCGGAGGAGGTCCTCTCGTACGCGAAGGAGGTCCTCGGCGGGCGCCGTTTCCGTACGGACGCCAACACCGCCGGGAGCGCGGTCGCCGCCGAGAAGGGCTATCTGCGCGAGGCCGGGAACCTGGCCTTCCACATCGCCCTGATCGTGATGCTGGTGGCCTTCGCCACGGGCCAGCTGCTCAAGTCCGAGGGCGGCAAGCTCGTCCTGCGCGGCAAGGGCTTCTCGAACACCCTCACCCAGTACGACGACTTCAAGTCCGGCAGCCTCTTCAGCTCCGACGACCTGCCGCCCTTCAGCTTCACCCTGGACCAGTTCGACGCCGAGTACGAGAAGAGCGGCCCGCAGAAGGGCACCCCGCGCGAGTTCAAGGCGTACGTCACCTACAGCAAGGGCGCGCACGGCACCCCGACGAAGACCGAGATCGAGGTCAACAAGCCGCTCGACGTCGAGGGCTCCAAGGTCTACCTGCTGGGCCACGGCTACGCGCCGGTCCTCTCGGTGACCGACCCCTCGGGCAAGGTCGTCTTCCGGGACGCCGTGCCGATGCTGCCGCAGGACGCGAACCTGACTTCCGCCGGAGCCGTCAAGGTCACCGACGGCTACCAGGACAAGAACGGCAAGAAGGAGCAGCTGGGCTTCAACGCCCGCTTCGTGCCGACCTTCGCGGGCAAGGGCCAGGGCACGATGGCCTCGCAGTTCCCCGCCGCCGACTTCCCGGTCCTGGCGCTGAACGCCTGGCACGGCAGCCTGGGCGTGGACTCGGGGCTGCCGCAGAACGTGTACCAGCTGGACACGGCCAAGATGCAGCAGTTCAAGAAGGAGAACGGCGATCCGTTCTCCCAGCTGATGCTGCCCGGCGAGACGATGACGCTCCCCGACGGCGCGGGCACCGTGAAGTTCGAGGGCATCGAGCGCTGGGCGACCTTCCAGATCTCCCAGGAGCCCGGCACCGGCTACGCGCTGGCGGGCGCGGTGACGGCCATCCTCGGCCTGGCCGCGTCCCTGTTCATCCAGCGCCGCCGGATCTGGGTCCGCGCGGTGACCGGCGAGGACGGCGTGACCGTCGTCGAGATGGCGGGCCTCGGCCGCAGCGAGTCCGCCAGGCTTCCCGAGGAGCTGGCCGACCTCGCCGCCACGCTGAACGAGCGTGCGCCCACCGCCGCCGACCCCGCCCCCACCCCTGTCGAAGCAACCGTTGAAGGAGAACGCGGATGACGCTGCTCGCAGCAGCCGCGACCAACACGAGCCTGGCCCACGCCAGCAACGTGCTGATCTATTCGTCGATGGCGGTCTACACGCTCGCCTTCTTCGCCCACATCGCCGAGTGGACCTTCGGCAGCCGCAGCAAGGTGGCCCGTACGGCCAACGCGCTGACGGCCGGCGCCGCCCAGGCCCCCGCCGTCCAGGTCCGCTCCAAGGCGGGCGGCACCGCCGTCCTCGACAAGCCGCAGGTCGTCACCCGCTCGGCCACCGGCACGCGCGACGTGCCGGACGGCCCGGGCGCGGCCGGCGGCACCGTCCAGGGCGACCTGTACGGCCGGATCGCGATCTCGCTGACCGCCCTCGGCTTCCTGCTCGCGGCGGGCGGCGTGGTCGCCCGCGCCCTGTCGGTGCAGCGGGCCCCCTGGGGCAACATGTACGAGTTCTCGATCACCTTCTCCACGGTGGCCGCGGGCGCGTACCTGCTGCTGCTGGCGCTGGGCAAGAACGTCCGCTGGATGGGCCTGATCCTGGTCACCACGGTCCTGCTGGACCTCGGCGTGGCCACGACCTGGCTCTACACCGACAGCGCGGCGCTGGTCCCGGCCCTGCACTCGTACTGGCTGTGGATCCACGTCTCCACCGCGATCATCTGCGGCGCGGTCTTCTACATCGGCGCGGCCGGCACGGTCCTCTACCTGTTCCGCGAGGGCTACGAGAGCCACCTCGCCGCGGGCCGTACGCCCGGCGCGCTGCGCACCTCGGTGCTGGAGCGGCTGCCCTCGGCGGCCTCGCTCGACAAGTTCTCGTACCGGATCAACGCGGCGGTCTTCCCGCTGTGGACCTTCACGATCATCGCTGGCGCGATCTGGGCGAACGACGCCTGGGGCCGGTACTGGGGCTGGGACCCCAAGGAGGTCTGGTCCTTCATCACCTGGGTCGCCTACGCCTGCTACCTGCACGCGCGCGCCACGGCCGGCTGGAAGGGCCGCAAGGCCGCCTACCTGGCGCTCTTCGCCTTCGCGTGCTGGATCTGGAACTACTACGGCGTGAACATCCTGCTCAACGGCAAGCACTCCTACGGCGGCGTGTAGCCACCGGGAGCACGGACGGCGAAGGGCCGGGCCCCCTCGGGGGGCCCGGCCCTCGTGCGTGCGGCCAGGGGGGCGGAGCGCCGGGATCAGCCCTTGTCGGGGTCGCCCCGGTCCTGCTTGTCCTGCTCATCGCGCAGGGACTTCAGGAACTCCGGGTTGTCGTCCGGCGCGACCCACTGCGCGCGCCGCGCGCGGCCGCCGCCGATCGCGGAGCGCTTCTTCCCGGCGAACAGCCACACGACGGGGCCGACGATGGAGAACAGCAGGATGATGATCACCCAGACCACCTTCGGGAGGTGCTTGACCTCTTCCTCGGGCGTGTTCAGGCAGTCGATGAAGGCATAGATGGTCAGCGCGATGATCAGCAGGAACGGCAGATAGCGCAGCACGGTGAGAGCCAGACCCCCAAGACGGTGGCGGGGCCGCGTCGGCCCCCGGTGACCCTCCCAGGGTAGTCCGTGGCCGATACTGGGTCGCATGGCTTACGACGATCTCCGCTCGCTGCTCCGGGCTCTGGAGCGGGAGGGCGACCTCAAGCGCATCAAGGCCGAAGTGGACCCGTATTTGGAGGTCGGGGAGATCGTCGACAGAGTGAACAAGGCGGGCGGTCCCGCGCTGCTCTTCGAGAACGTCAAGGGCTCGGCGATGCCGCTGGCCATGAACGTCTTCGGCACCGACCGCCGCCTGCTCAAGGCGCTGGGCCTGAAGTCCTACGCCGAGATCAGCGAGAAGATCGGCGGTCTGCTCAAGCCCGAGCTGCCGCAGGGCTTCATCGGTGTCCGCGAGGCCTTCGGCAAGCTCGGTTCGATGGTGCACGTGCCGCCGAAGAAGGTGAAGGGCGAGTCCGCGCCCGTCCAGGAGGTCGTCCTGACCGGCGACGACGTGGACCTGGACCGGCTCCCGGCCCTCTTCACCTGGCCCAAGGACGGCGGCTCCTTCTTCAACCTGGGGCTCACGCACACCAAGCACCCCGAGACGGGCGTGCGCAACCTCGGCCTCTACCGCCTCCAGCGCCACGACAAGCGCACCATCGGCATGCACTGGCAGATCCACAAGGACAGCCGCAACCACTACGCCGTCGCCGCCAAGAAGGGCGAGCGGCTCCCGGTCGCGATCGCCTTCGGCTGCCCGCCGGCCGTGACGTACGCCTCCACCGCGCCGCTGCCGGGCGACATCGACGAGTACCTCTTCGCCGGGTTCGTCGCGGGCAAGCGGATCGAAATGGTGGACTGCAAGACGGTCCCGCTCCAGGTCCCGGCGCACGCCGAGGTCGTCATCGAGGGCTGGCTGGAGCCGGGGGAGACGCTCCCGGAGGGCCCGTTCGGCGACCACACCGGTTTCTACACCCCGCAGGAGCCCTTCCCGGCCCTGACGATCGACTGCGTGACGATGCGCAAGCGCCCGCTGATCCAGTCGATCGTGGTGGGCAGGCCGCCGACCGAGGACGGTCCGCTGGGCCGCGCGACGGAACGCTTCTTCCTGCCGCTGCTCAAGATCATCATCCCGGACATCGTGGACTACCACCTGCCGGAATCGGGCGGCTTCCACAACTGCGCGATCGTCTCGATCGACAAGAAGTACCCGAAGCACGCGCAGAAGGTCATGCACGCCATCTGGGGTGCGCACATGATGTCGCTGACCAAGCTGATCATCGTGGTGGACGCCGACTGCGACGTGCACGACCTGCACGAGGTCTCCTGGCGGGCGCTGGGCAACACGGACTACGCCCGCGACCTCACCGTCGTCGAGGGCCCGGTGGACCACCTGGACCACGCCTCCTACCAGCAGTTCTGGGGCGGCAAGGCGGGCATCGACGCGACGAAGAAACTCCCCGAGGAGGGGTACACGCGGGACGGGGGCTGGCCCGACATGGTCGAGTCCGACCCCGCGACCGCCGCCCTCGTGGACCGCCGCTGGAAGGAGTACGGCCTGTGAGCCAGACCGCTGGGGGCCCCGCCCTCTTCATCGGTGACGACACGGCGTACGTCGCCCTCGTGCGCCCCGAACTGGACCCGGCCGACCCGGACATCCGCGCGGCCGCCGCCGCGGCGGGCGTCACCCCGGAGGAGTTCGTGGGCCCGGGCACCATCTGGGCCCTGATGAGCGAGGACGCGAGCGGCGAGGGCGACGGCTTCGAGCTGCCCGGTCTGCGCGACATCGAGGCCGACGACTTCGCCGGGCAGCTGGCCGCCGGGCTGGCGGGCAGCGAGGCGTTCACCCTGGAGGCCGGTTCGGTACTGCGCCTGGACGCCCGTCCCGCCGACGGCGACAGCTGGGCGGTGACCGCCGAGGTCACCCCGCCCGAGGGCCACGACGGCCAGGGACCGCAGACGCTGGACCTGGGGCGGCTGGTCTCGGCCGCGCTCCTGAGCGACCTCGAAGACTTCCGGAGCAGCCTCGCATGATGACCACCGCCGACGGAGTGGTCGGACCCGGCCCCGCGACCCAGCCCACCGGCAAGGTGAAGGCGTTCCTGCGCTTGGTGATGATCGAGCACTCGGTCTTCGCGCTGCCCTTCGCCTACATCGCCGCGCTCACCGCGATGTTCCAGCTGGACCGGCAGGTCCACTGGGTCACGCTGCTGCTGGTCACCGTCGCCATGGTGGGCCTGCGCACCTTCGCGATGGCCGCGAACCGGATCATCGACCGCGAGATCGACGCCCGCAACCCCCGCACCGCCGGGCGCGAACTCGTCACGGGCGCCGTCTCGGTGCGCTCCGCGTGGACCGGCGCGGGGATCGCGCTGGCCGTCTTCCTCGGGGCGGCGGCGCTGCTGAACCCGCTGTGCCTGGCGCTGGCGCCCGTCGCGGTGGTCCCGATGGTGGTGTACCCGTACGGCAAGCGGTTCACGAATTTCCCGCACGCCATCCTGGGCCTGGCCCAGGCGATGGGTCCGGTCGGGGCCTGGCTGGCGGTGACCGGCGAGTGGTCCTGGGACGCGGTCGTCCTCGGGCTCGCGGTCGGGGTGTGGATCGGCGGCTTCGACCTGATCTTCGGCTGCCAGGACGTGGCGGCCGACCGGGCGGAGGGCGTCAAGTCCGTCCCGGCGCGCTTCGGCATCCCGGCGGCGCTGTGGGGGGCGCGGGTCTGCCACGTCGTGACCACCGGGCTGCTCGTCTGGTACGCGCTCGCCACCGGCGCGGGGGCCTTCTTCTGGGCCGGGATGGTCGTCGTGGTGGCCGCCTTCGGCTACGAGCACACGATCGTGACCCCCAAGGACCTGTCGCGGCTGAACCGGGCCTTCTTCACCGTCAACGGCTTCATCGGGATCGCGCTGTTCGTGTGCGCGCTGGGCGACCTGATGGTGCGGGGGCTGGCGCTGTAGGGGGTGTCTTGTGGATCAGGCCGGATCAGGGAGCGGCGCCTGGCGCCGTGCATCGCAAGGCGGAGGAGGGAGTCAATGCGGAGCATTGGCGACCGACGACAACGCGGCGAGGCGCGGTGCCAGGCGCCGCGAGCCCGGCATGATCCACAAGACACCCCCTAAGTCCCGGATAGGCTCGGACGCATGAGTGACGGCAAGCGCACCCCCTGGGTGGTCGGGGTTTCGGGGGCGTCCGGTACGCCGTACGCGGCGTCCGTGCTGCGGGGGCTGCTCGCGGCGGGGGAGAGCGTGGACCTGGTGGTCAGCCGGTCCGCGCGGCTCACGCTGCTGGACGAGACCGGGATCGCCTTCCGCGACGCGCACTGGCGCGCGGACCTTCAGCAGTGGCTGGAGCGGGGGGCCGACGGGAAACCGGGCACCTTCGCGGGCTTCGGCCTGGACGCGGTGCGGTACTGGAACGCCGGGGACCTGGCGGCCGGGCCGTCGTCCGGCTCGTACCCGGTCAAGGGGATGCTGATCGTGCCCGCGTCCACGGCGTGCGTGGCGGGGGTGTCGCTGGGGCTGTCGAAGGACCTGCTCCAGCGGGTGGCGAGCGTCACGCTCAAGGAGCGGCGCCGGCTGGTGGTCGTGGTGCGGGAGACCCCGCTGAGCGGTCAGACGCTGAAGGCCCTAGTGGCGCTGGACGAGGCGGGCGCAGTGGTGCTGCCCGCCTCTCCGGCGTTCTACGCGGGTGCGACGCACGTCCAGGATCTGGCCGACTTCGTCGCGGGGCGGGTCCTGGACGCGGCAGGGGTGCCGCACCGGCTGTACCGCCGTTGGGACGGGGAGCTGGGCGCGGCCCGTGCTCCCGGTCCCGGTGCTGGTGAGGACTAGCCCCGGCTGGACCGGTACTAGCGCTTCTTGGCGCCGAACGCCTTGCGGGTCTTGTCGACACGCCGGGCGGCGGCGGGCTGGTGGGCACGGGATCGGTTGGCCAGCTCCTGAAGCTGTCGCATCTGCGCGTAGGCCATCTCGATCGTGTACACGGTGAACCACTCCTGAAGATTGTCAGATCATCGTTGATCTGTTGAAAGATTCACAGGGCGTCGACCCTGTGTGCCTTAGATTCTATACGTAAACTTGCGGGATCGCCGAATAATGGAAGGCTCCAGGTATATGGACACCGTGGACAGGCAGCTCATCCAGGCCCTGCGGGAGAACGGGCGTGCCTCCTACGCGGAGCTGGGCCGGCTCGTGGGCCTCTCCGGCCCCAGCGTCACCGACCGGATCAACCGGCTGGAGACGGCCGGTGTGATCACCGGCTACCGCGCGACCGTCGACGCCGCCTCGCTCGGCCTCGGCGTCACCGCGCTGATCGGCATCTCCCTCTCCGACGCCGCCGACCACGAGGACGTGGCCCGGCGGCTGCGCGACCTCGCGGAGATCGAGGACTGCTGGTTCATCGCGGGCGACGACTCCTTCATGCTCAAGGTGCGCGCGAACGACGTGGACGGCCTGGAGAAGATCATCCGCAGGCTGTCCGGCACCAAGGGCGTCTCCCGGACCCGCACCACCATCGTGCTCTCCACCAAGTGGGAGAACCGGGTCGGGGAACTGCCGGAGGAGCACTGAGAGTACGGTGGGTCGGGGTTTCGCAGCACAGGTACGCACGTAAGCAGGACAGACACAGGAGGCGACCGGCACATGGACGCTGGGCTCAAGCGCGAGCTGGAGGAGAAGGTCCGCTCCGGCGAGCGGCTGACGCGTGAGGACGGCATCGCCCTCTACGAGTCGGACGATCTGGCCTGGCTCGGTGGCCTCGCCCACGAGGTGCGCACCCGTAAGAACGGTGACGTGGTGCACTTCAACGTGAACCGTCACCTCAACATGACGAACGTCTGCACCGCCTCCTGTGCCTACTGCTCGTTCCAGCGCAAGCCGGGCGAGAAGGACGCGTACACGATGCGCATCGAGGAAGCCGTTCGCCTGGCCAAGACCATGGAGAACGAGAACCTCACCGAGCTGCACATCGTCAACGGCCTGCACCCCAACCTGCCGTGGCGCTACTACCCGCGCTCGCTGAGCGAGCTGAAGAAGGCGCTGCCGAACGTCTCGCTGAAGGCGTTCACGGCGACGGAGATCCACCACTTCGAGACGATCTCCGGTCTCACGGCGTCCGAGATCCTGGACGAGCTGATCGAGGCCGGCCTGGAGTCGCTCACCGGCGGCGGCGCGGAGATCTTCGACTGGGAGGTCCGCCAGCACATCGTCGACCACCGCACCCACTGGGAGGACTGGTCGCGCATCCACCGCCTCGCGCACGAGAAGGGTCTCAAGACCCCGTGCACGATGCTCTACGGGCACATCGAGGAGCCGCGCCACCGCGTGGACCACGTGCTGCGGCTGCGCGAACTCCAGGACGAGACCGGCGGCTTCCAGGTCTTCATCCCGCTGCGCTACCAGCACGACTTCGTGGACATGAAGGACGGCAAGGTCCGCAACAGGCTCCAGGCGCGCACGACGATGGCGACCGGCGCCGAGGCGCTCAAGACCTTCGCGGTCTCGCGGCTGCTCTTCGACAACGTCCCGCACGTCAAGGTCTTCTGGGTGATGCACGGCGTGCAGACCGCCCAGCTGGCGCTCCAGCACGGCGCGGACGACATGGACGGGTCGGTCGTCGAGTACAAGATCACGCACGACGCGGACAACTACGGCACGCCGAACAAGCTGGGCCGCGATGACCTGCTGGAGCTGATCCGGGACGCGGGCTTCCGCCCGGTCGAGCGCAACACGCGCTACGAGATCATCCGTGAGTACCCGGGCCCGGAGGCGGGGCTGCGCGACGAGCCGCAGGCGATGCGGCTCTGAGGTCCGGCGCGAGGCGCTGACGGGATCCGCCGCGACGCGCTGACAGGAAGGCCCTGGTCCCCTCGGACCGGGGCCTTCCGGCGTTGCCGGACGGTATGGGTAATGGCTAGTCTGCGCTCGTGACTCTTACAACCCCCGCTTCCCTCACCTTCGCCGCCGACCCGGCCGTCGATGCCGACCTGCACGCGCAGATCCTCGACCTGTGGGTCGAGGTGTCCAACGCCGGGGGCGCCGTGGGCTTCGTGGCGCCCGTCACCCGCGAGACGGTCCGCCCCGCGCTGCTGGGGCACCTCGCCGCGATGGCGGAGGGCCGGACCCGGCTGGTCGTCGGGTACGACGAGGAGGGCCGGGTGGCGGCGACCGCGTTCCTCGCCCTGAACTCGCACGCCCTGATGCGGCACTGGCTCTGGGTGTACACGGTGATGGTCGCGCCGGGCCTCCAGGGCCGGGGCGCCGGACGCGCGCTGATGGCGGCCGTCGCCGACGCGGCCCGCGCCATCGACGGCATCGACGCGATCCGGCTCGGCTGCCGCGGCGGGCTCGGCCTGGAGCGGTTCTACGCCTCCTGCGGATACCGCGAGGTCGGCCGCGTGCCCGGCGCGATCCGGGTCGCCCCGGGCGACGACCGCGACGACGTCACGATGCTGCTGCCCCTGCGCTGAAGGGCCCCGGCGGGCGGGGGGCGGGGCCGGGCGTGCTTCACTGGACGGGCAAGTCGGGGCGTACCCGACGTTCACAGGCGACGTAGACCGACGTAGACAGAGAGAAGGGGTCACCGTGTCCCTCAAGCCGAGCGCAACGATCCGCTACACCACGATGCGGCTGGCCATCTTCGTGGGCTGCTTCGTCGCCGTCCTCGCCCTGGTCAAGGTGGGCCTGGTGCCGTCCGCGCTCGGTGATGCCAACCTCGCCTGGGTCGCGCTGCTCGCGCTGGTGCTCTCCGCGCCGCTCTCCTTCGTGCTGCTGCGCAAGCAGCGCGACGTGATGTCCGAGCAGATCGCCGGACGGGTGGCCGGAGCGAAGGAGCGGCTCGCCGAGAACCGTGCGCAGGAGGACGCGGCGGACGACGCCGCCCGCGCGCACTGACCCTCCCCCTCCCCTCACTTTTTCGCGTCGAAGCGCCCCACCGGGATCGACCCCGGGCGGGGCGCTTTTGCGCATCGTGGGGCGGCCCTACGGGGTTCCGGCTGATGGGTGCTCAAAGCAGTCCTTTGAGATTCTCAAAGGATAAGTGTTAGCGTGTTCAACATGTTGACGTCAGTTGCGCCCTTCGAAGCCATGAGCACCCTGCTCGTGGCGCGCCTGCACGTAGACCTCTGCCGCCGCGCGTCCGCGGCCTGTTGCTGCTGTCGCTGACCCAGCCCCGCATGCAGCAGCGGTCCCGGCCGGCCACCTTCGGCTGCCGTACCGCATCACCACCATCCTCCGGAGAGTGTCCGTGTCCGCGACCCCCGAGGCCCCCGTCAAGGCCTCCCGCTCGTTCAAGTTCCCCTTCTGGGCCCAGATCGTCACCGGTCTCGTGCTCGGCGTCCTGTTCGGCTGGCTCTCGCGCAGCCAGGACATCGGCTGGCTGGCCACCACCCTGGAGAAGGTCGGCGACATCTTCGTCCAGCTCCTCAAGCTGGCCGTGGCCCCGCTCGTCTTCTTCGCCATCCTGGTGTCGGTCACCAACCTGCGGAAGGTGAACAACGCCGCCCGCCTCGCCTCGCGCACGCTGCTCTGGTTCATGATCACCTCGCTGATCGCGGTCGCCATCGGCCTCGCGATCGGCCTGCTGACCAACCCCGGCTCGGGCACCGGTCTCACCGCCGCCGACGGCAAGGAGCCCAAGCGGCACGGCTCGTGGATCGACTTCCTGACCGGCATCGTGCCGAACGACATCATCACGCCGTTCACCGAGCTGAACGTCCTGCAGATCGTCTTCCTCGCCGCCGTCGCCGGTATCGCCGCCCTCCAGCTCGGCGCGAAGGCGCAGCCGGTGCTGACGCTCGCCGAGTCCGTGCTGGAGCTGCTGCAGAAGGCCCTGTGGTGGGTCATCCGGCTCGCCCCGATCGGTACGGTCGGCCTCATCGGCACCGCCATCGCCAGCTACGGCTGGGACCTGATCGGCAAGTACGCCGTCTTCACCGCGGACGTCTACATCGGTTGCGCGCTCGTGCTGTTCGGCGTGTACCCGCTGCTGCTGGCCACGGTCGCCAAGGTCAACCCGCTCCAGTTTTTCAAGGGCGCCTGGCCCGCGATCCAGCTGGCCTTCGTCTCGCGCTCCTCGGTCGGCACGATGCCGGTCACCCAGAAGGTCACCGAGCGCCTCGGCGTCCCGAAGAACTACGCGTCCTTCGCCGTCCCGTTCGGCGCGACCACGAAGATGGACGGCTGCGCCGCGATCTACCCGGCGCTCGCCGCGATCTTCATCGCGCAGATCTTCGACGTGCCGCTGGGCGTCGGTGACTACCTGCTGATCGCGTTCGTCTCCGTGGTCGGTTCCGCCGCCACCGCCGGTCTGACCGGGGCGACCGTGATGCTGACGCTGACCCTCTCCACGCTGGGCCTGCCGCTGGCCGGCGTCGGCCTGCTGATGGCGATCGACCCGATCCTGGACATGATGCGGACCGCCACCAACGTGGCCGGTCAGGCCGTGGTCCCGGTCATCGTCGCCGCCCGCGAGGGCATCCTGGACCGCACGGCCTACGCCGCCGCCTCGTCCTCCCCGCTGGACGAGGTCCCCGCGGCCGAGCCCGCCGTGTCCGCCGAAGCGGCGGCCGCGTCCGAGGAGAAGGTCCCGGTCAGCGTCTGACCGTACGCCGCCGGCCCCGCGCCGGTACGCACACCCACCGCAGCCCCCGCCCCCGTCCGGGCGGGGGCTGCGGTGCGTCAGCGGGCGGCCGGGCGGGCGGGTTTGCAGCCCGGGTCGCGGATGGCGTGGGCCCAGTCCGAGGGGCGGGCACCGGACGTGGAGTGGCGGATGAACTCGACCCCGCCGGTCCGGATGGGGCGGTCGCAGACGGCGCAGATCCTGCCGGCGGCGGCGCTCACAGCCGCACCAGGGTGTCGGGGGCCGCGGTGAACTCGACGCCGGTCGCGTCGCGGACGTACGCGGTCCGGGCGTGCCGGGGGGTTCCGGCGACCGTGCCGACGCACTCCTCGACGACGGCCATCAACTCGCCCTCGCGCCCCGACCGCGGGTCACGGACCCGTGCGTGCAGCAGCGGGTGGCCGACGTGCCCGAATCCCTCGGCCGGCCCGGTCTCGCGTACGTCCATGGTGGTGCTCCTGCCGTTGTCAGCGGGTGGTTCCGCCGGGGCGGTGGCCGACCACCTTCTTCGGTCGTCCCGGCGCCGACCACGATGGCGGGCGGAACCCCGGGCAATCCACTGCCGCGTCCTATAGGGCCGTCCTATATTTCGGGCATGGAGCCTGAGCTGGACGCGTGGGTGCACCCGGAACTCCGGGCCGCCGCGGTGGCCGAGGACTGGGCGGCGTTGCTCACGGCGTGGCGCAAGGTGACGCGCACCAGCCAGAGCCGGCTCGGCGCCCTCATCGGTCTGGCGCAGCCCGACGTCTCCGCGATCGAGAACCGGCGGCGCGCGGTGACCTCCGTCGAGGTCCGCCGGCGCATCATCAGCGGCCTGGGCATCCCGGCCGAGCTCCTCTGCGGCGGGGCCGGGTCGGAGATGCCCCTGCCGTCGCTGGTGCTGCCCCGGCTGGTGGCCGAGCCGGAGACCGAGCGGCTGCGACGGATCACCGCGTCGGGAATGCGGCTGGACGCGCCCTCGCTCGCGGCGATGGAACGGCTGCTGGCGGAGCACCGGCGGGCCGAGGACACGCTGGGTTCGCGCGTCATGAACTCCGTCGTGGCCGCGCAGTTCCAGGCTGTTGCCGGGCTTTACGACCGGGCCCGGGGGCCCCTCGCGGACAAGCTCGTGCGGCTCATGGCCGAGTACGCGCAGTTCCTCGCCTGGATGGCGCAGGACCAGGACAACGCCGCCGTGGCGCTGGGCTGGTTCGACCGGTCCTACGACTGGGCGCTGGAATCCGGATACGGCGACATGGCGGCCACCACCATGAGCATGAAGGCCCACCTGGCCTGGTCCCAGGGCAAGGGTCGCCGCTGCGTCCGGCTCGGCGAGGCCGCCGCGTCCACGGCCGGAGCGAGCGAGACCACGCGCGCCATGGCCGTACAGATGGCCGGCCGGGGCCACGCCCTGGAGGGTGACGGGGCCGAGGCCCACCGCAGGCTCGATGAGGCGCAGGCGATCATCGCCAACGCCACGGACGCTCCGCCCTGGCTGTACTTCTACGGCGAATCCTGGTTCGCGGCCCAGCGCGGCATGGCCGACCTGCACCTGAGGGACTGGAGCGGCGCGGTCGCCCAGCTGACGCTGGGGCTGGCGGGTTTCGCGCCGGAGTTCCGGCGGGACCGGGCCTGGTACGGGGCGTGCCTGGCCCATGCCCACGCGGGCGCCGGAGAGGCGGACGCCGCGCTGACGACGGCGCTCGGCGTGATCGGCGACGCTTCTGAGATCGGTCGGCCCCACGCGTGGGGCGAGTTGCACACGGTAGGCGCGCTCCTGCTGCGACAGGGGGCGCGGGAGGGCCGGGTGCTGGTGGACCGGCTCGCCGAACTCGACTGAGCCGCAGCGGAATGCGCAGGTGGGACCGGGTCCTGTGGCGGCGCGACCCGGGGGGCGGCGAGTGGGCGGGGTGCCGGGTCGTGGGGTTTCGCGATGCGGTGGGGGGCGACGTCAAAGCTTTAAGTACCGGGGTGAGAACCAACCGACCCACCCCTCCCGCTCCCCGCCGGGGCTCGCTCACTCGCATGGGTGAACTCTGCCAACTGGGCTGGATTTCGAGGGGGTTGGCAGGCATATGCTCCGCACACCATCAGACATGAGACGGCCCCCGCCGGGACTGGCATCCCGAACGAGGGCCTGACCAACGCAGGAAGACAGCACCTTCCCCATGGCTTCAAAGCACCTTAGCGCGCCCCCGTGCGCCTCGCCCCGCGTTCGCGCCGGGTCCGTCCGATCCGGTGTCGTCCACGTGAACGTGCGGCTCACCGGACACTTCGTCATCGTGAGCAACCACCTCGCCCAGCACGGGCGGATGTCGCTGACCGCGATCGGGCTCGCCACCTACATCCAGTCGATGCCCGAGGGCACGCCCGTCGGCGTCAAGGCGCTGGCCGGGCGCTTCCCCGAGGGGGAGATCCGGATCGCCTCGGCCCTCCGGGAGTTGGTGGAGCACGGCTACCTGGAGCGGGTGCGCGTCCGGCTGGAGACCGGGCGGATCGTCACCCGCACGCTGTCCTACAACCAGCCGCGCGGCCTGACCCCCGCCGGCCCGAAGCCCGCACCGCTCCCGCCCCGGGACGACGGACCAGGGCCGGAGCCGACTCCGGCGCCGACTCCCGTGCCCCGCCCCACCCCGGCCCCCGCGCCCGCCCCCACCCCCGAACCCCGCCCCGTACGTCCGCCCCGCGCCGAGGAGCCCGTAGAACCCGTAGAGCCCGACGAGCCCGCCGGGCCGGTGCGGCAGGAGGCCCTCGAACTGCTGGCGCGGCTGCGGCTCGACGACCCCCGGCTGCTGCTCTCGCAGCGCGCCGTCCAGCGGCTCGCGCCGGGCGTCTCGCAGTGGCTGGAGCGCGGCGTCGAGCCGGACGCCGTGGGCCGCATGCTCGCCGCCGACCTGCCCGCCGACCTGCGGTACCCGGCCGGCCTCCTCGGGCACCGTCTCCGGGAGCAGATCCCGCCCCCGCTGCCGCCCGCCCGGGTCGCCCTGCCCGTCGCGCGGCCGGCCCCCTTCCAGACGTGCGACGGCTGCGAACGGGCCTTCCGGGCCCCGGCCCCGGGCCGCTGCCGGGGCTGCTCCGACGTCCCCTCGGCGGCGGCAGCGGCCTGACGCGGCTCGTGTCGACGGCGTGGAGCCTCGGTGAAAAAGGGGTCCAGGGGCTGGTCGGACGGGGTTACCGGTGCGTAGATTACCGGCGGTAACACTCGTGCCGGGTCAAGGAGCGTGCACCGTGGAAGCCGAGCTGGAACAGCCTCCGCAGCTGGTGGAACCCGTCAAGACGGTGATCGACGGGGTGGTCCGGGAGGTGTCGGTGCCCGCGCTGGTCGGCGCCTCGGCCCACGGGACGCTGGGGGACATCCCCTTCGACAACGCCCGTCAGGCCCCCGCCGAGCCCGTGCTCGCCCGCAAGGACGCGAACGGCGTCTGGCACGACGTGAGCGCCGCCGCCTTCGCCGCCGAGGTGCTCGCCGTAGCCAAGGGCCTGATCGCCGAGGGGCTGCGGCCCGGCGACCGGCTCGCCATCATGGCCCGCACCACCTACGAGTGGACCCTGCTCGACTTCGCGGGCTGGGCGGCCGGGCTGGTCACCGTACCGATCTACCCCACATCCTCCGCCCACCAGGCCCGCTGGATCATCGAGGACTCCGGCGCCGTCGCCTGCGCGGTCGAGGACACCGCGCAGGCCCGGGTGATCAGCGGCGAACGGGTCGCGCTGCCCGGCCTCGCGCACCTGTGGGAGTTCGACACCGGCGCCATCGCCCGCCTGGTCAAGGCCGGGGAGCGGATCCCGGACGCCCTCGTGCACGAGCGCCGCGAGCGCTGCGAGCCCGGCTCCGTCGCCAGCCTCCTCTACACCTCGGGCACCACCGGGCGTCCCAAGGGCTGCGTGCTGACCCACGGCAACTTCCTTGCCGAGGCCGACAATTCGGTCGCCCTGCTGCACCCCGTCTTCCGGTCCGTGAGCAAGGACCCCGCCTCGACGCTCCTCTTCCTGCCGCTCTCCCACGTCTTCGGCCGCACGGTCGCCATCGGCTGCATGCGTGCCCGCGTCAAGCTGGGCCACGCCCCGAGCATCCAGACCGACGACCTGCTCGCCGACCTGGCCGGTTTCCGCCCGACCTTCCTGCTGGCCATCCCCTACGTGCTGGAAAAGGTCTACAACACCGCCCGCGCCACCGCCGAGTCGATGGGCCGCGCCGCCTCCTTCGACCGGGCCGCCCGCATCGCGCAGCGCTGGGGCGAAGTGGCCGAGGGTGCGTCCCCGGGGATGGGGCTGCGCGCCGCCCGGGCGCTCTACGATCCGCTGGTCTACCGCCGGATCCGGGCCGCCCTCGGCGGCCGGGTGCGCTACGTCCTGAGCGGCGGCTCCCCGCTCGGCCGCCGCCTCGCCGCCTTCTACACGGGCGCGGGCATCGAGGTGTTCGAGGGGTACGGGCTCACGGAAACGACCGGGGCCAGCACGGTGACGCCGCCGCTGCGGCCCCGCCTCGGCACCGTCGGCTGGCCGCTGCCCGGCACCGCCGTGCGGATCGCGGACGACGGCGAGGTGCTGCTGTGGGGCCGCCACGTCTTCGCCGGGTACTGGAACAGCGGCGAGGGCCTGCCACCGGGCAGCTGGTTCGCCACCGGCGACATCGGCGAACTCGACGCCGACGGGTACCTGACCATCACCGGCCGCAAGAAGGACGTCATCATCACCTCGGGCGGCAAGAACGTCGCCCCCGCGCCCCTGGAGGACTGGCTCCGCGCCCACCCGCTCGTCAGCCAGTGCATGGTCCTGGGCGACAACCGGCCGTACGTCACCGCGCTCGTCACCCTGGAGCCGGAGGGGCTGACGCACTGGCGGCAGATGCACAAGAAGCAGCGGATGCCGCTGCCCGAACTGGTCCGCGACCCGGAGCTGCACGCGGAGATCCAGAAGGCGGTGGACGAGGCGAACAAGCTGGTCTCGCGTGCGGAATCGATTCGCCGCTTCGCGGTGCTGCCCACGGACTTCACCGAAGCGCGCGGCCACCTCACCCCCTCGATGAAGATCCGGCGGGCGGCGGTGGCCCGCGACCACGCCCGGGAGATCGAGGAGCTGTACCGGCGGTAGGGGGTTCCGCGTGCGCGGGCGGGACCGGAGCGGCCCGTTTATGGTGGTCCGGGGGCAGCCGCCGAGGAGGGCGCCGTGCACCGGTACCGTTCCCGTCGTTCCCACCCGTCCCGCCGCCCCCGCAGCGGCCCCGGCCCCCGTCGCGGCGCCGCCGTGTGCCTCGCCCTGGCGGCCCTGGCCGCCCTCGGCACCGGCCCGGGCGCCGCACCGGCCGTACGCACGGGCGCCCCACCTGCCACGCGTACGGGCCCGGGCGCCGCACCGGTCACGGGCCCCCGCACCGGCCCCGACCCGCTCGCCCGCTTCGCCGGGCAGCGGCTGCGCTGGGGCGGCTGCCCGGACCAGCCCGGCGCGCCAGCCGCGATGCGCTGCGCCACCCTCACCGTGCCCGTCGACCACGCCGACCCGGCCAAGGGGACGCTCGGGGTGGCCATGGCCAGGATCCCCGCCACCGGCCGCAAACGGCTCGGCTCGCTGGTGCTGAACTTCGGCGGCCCCGGCGCCCCCGGCATCGAAGCCCTGGCCGCCGACCCCAAGAGCTTCGCCGACCTCGGCGAGTCCTACGACCTGGTCGCCTTCGACCCGCGCGGGGTCGGCCACAGCGCCCCGGTCAGCTGCGGCGGCTCCCTCGACCCGGACCCCGGGACCGGGGACGACCCCGCCGCGCAGCTCGCGGCCCTGCGCGCGGTGGCCGCGCGCTGCGCCCGGCACTCCGGGCCCGTGCTCCCGTACATCGGGACCGTCCACGTGGCGCGCGACCTGGAGGTGATGCGCCGGGTGCTCGGCGAGGAGAAGCTGCACTACCTCGGCTTCTCCTACGGGACCCGGCTCGGCGCGGCGTACGCCGCCCAGTTCCCGCACCGCGTCGGGCGGATGGTCCTCGACGGGGTCGACACGCTGACCGAACCGCTGGACCAGCAGGCGCTCGCCACCGCCGAGGGGCAGCAGCGGGCGCTGGAGGACTTCCTGCGCTGGTGCACCCGCCGGGCGGGCTGCGCGGCCGGGACCAACACGCGCAGCGCCAAGGAGCACCTCAACGCCCTCGTCGCACGGCTCGACGCGGAGCCGCTGACCGGCGGCGACGGCTCGCCCTTCACGGGGAAGGACCTCGTCGCGGCCATCGCCGGGGCGCTGTACTCCGAGGAGTCCTGGCCCGCGCTCGCCGACGGGCTGGCGACGGCCGAACGCGACGGCGACCCGACGGGCCTGCTGGTGCTGGGCGGCCCGGCCGGCCCGCCGCCCCCGCAGACGGGCCCGGCCACCGGGCACCAGGTGCCCGCCGACAACCCGGCCGCCGCGCTGGTCGCCGTGAACTGCGCCGACGATCCCGACCGGGGCGCGGACAAGGCGTCCCCGGCCGCGATCGAGAAGGAGATCGAGTCCCGGGCCGCCGAGTTCCGCGCCGCCTCGCCACTCTTCGGGCCGCACCAGCTGAAGACGGTGCTGTCCTGCTACGGCCGCCCCGCGGGCAGCGGCTACCTGCGTGCCATCGACCGGCCGGGCGCCCCGCCGATGCTGCTGGTCGGCACGCGCGGGGACCCGGCGACCCCGTACCGCTGGACCGAGGAGACCGCGGCGCGGCTCGGCTCGGCGGTGGTGCTGGACTACAAGGGCGGCGGGCACGCCGCCTACTTCCACTCCGGGTGCGTGCGCGAGCGGGTGAACGCCTTCCTCGTCGACGGGGAGCTGGCGCGCGGGACGCGCGCGTGCCCCGCCGGTGAATGACCGGCGGGGCGGTGAAAGGCCTTGCACAGGTCAGCAGTTGCCGTGCGCGGGGCGCCCGGCGAAGCGGTCGGCGAGCCAGTTGCCCGCCGCGACGGCCTCGGTGATGACCCCGGTGACGTGGCCGCCGACCCGGATCGGGTTCCAGTCGACGTCGGCGCCCTTGGCGCACCAGTCGGCGCGCAGCTGCTTGCCGACCGCGTAGGGGATCAGCTCGTCGCCCACCGCGTGGTACTGGTACACCGGCGCGGCCGGCGCCGTCCGGCCGAGCTTCGACTGGTGCAGCCGGGCCTGCCAGTCGGGCTGGGCCAGCGGGTCCCTCGTCGTCATGTCGGCGATCCGCTTGAAGGAGCCGACGGCCGCGTCGATGGCGACGCAGTGGGTCTTGAGGTGGTCGACGAGGAGCTTGCCCGCCGGGTTGAGGTAGGAGTCCAGCTTCAGCTCGGGGAAGGCCGCGTCCTGGCCCGCCGCGGCCATGAAGACGAGGCCGGAGCCGTAGGAGCCGTCGTTGAACGCGGCGACCTTGAGCAGGTCCGCCGGGACCCCGCCGGTCGCGGTCCCCTTGACCTGGAGTTCGGGGGCGTAGGCGCCCTGCAGCTCGGCGGCCCAGCTGGAGGCCTGGCCGCCCTGCGAGTACCCCATGATGCCGACCGGTCCCGCGGCAGAGAGGCCCGCCTCGGGCAGGCGCTGGGCCGCGCGCGCCGCGTCCAGGACGGCGTACCCGGCCGACTGCCCGACGGTGTAGGTGTGCAGGCCGGGGGTGCCGAGGCCCTCGTAGTCGGTGACGACCACGGCCCAGCCGCGCAGGGTGAGCTGCTGGATGAGGTTGGCCTCCAGGCCGGTGCCCTTCGGGAAGTTCTCGCTCGGCGCGCAGGAGTCGTCGAGGCCGACCGTGCCGACGGCGTAGGTGATCAGGGGGCGGGGGCCGGTGCGGCCGTCCTGCGGGACGATCACGGTGCCGGACACGACGTCGGGGGCGCCGGCGGCGGTGGTCGAGCGGTAGTGGATCTTCCAGGCCCGGGTGTTCGTGGGCTGGCCCGGCAGCGGGTGGAAGGAGGAGGGGGCGCTGGCGACGATGTCACCGGGCCGGGCGGCGGCGTCCGCCGGGGCGGCCGGATCGGCCCAGGCGTGCGCGGTGGTGGCGGGGATCCCGGCCGCCAGGGCCAGGGCGGCCACGGCGGCGAGCGCGGTGCTTCGGATACGCATGGGGCGGCTCTCCCAAGGGGTCCGTGTGGGGGTGGTGGTGAGGAGACCGTAGTGACCGACCGGTCGGAAGGTCGCTGACCGGGCAGCTCACCTTTGCTGACCCGACCCCTCACACCCGGCTCACCCGCCGCCGCACACCCGGCTCACCCGCCGCCGGACACCCGGCTCACCCGCCGCCGGACGCGCCGGGCACGTCATCCGAAAGGGGACACCGCTCGGCGGGATCCACCCCGCCGGAGTGCGCGCGGTAGGCGCCCGGCGTGGTGCCCGTCCAGCGGCGGAACGCCCGGTGGAAGGCGGTGTCCTCGGAGAACCCCAGCCGCGCCGCCAGCTCCGCGATCGGCTCCGCGCTCTCCGCCAGCCCGGCGATCGCCGCGTCCCGCCGCACGTGGTCCTTGAGCTGCTGGAAGGAGGTCCCGTCCGCCCGCAGCCGGCGCCGCAGCGTCGCCGGGGACACCGCGAGGCGCGCCGCGACCTCGCCCAGCTCCGGCAGCCGCGGGGAGACCCGGAGCTGCCGGCTCAGCGCCCGGCGCACCTGCTCGGCGACCGTGGTCCCGTACTCCGGGCGCGACAGCAGGTCGAAGGGCGCGCGGCGCAGCATCGCGTCGAGCGCGGCCTCGTCCCGGACGAGCGGCGCGCCCAGCCAGCGCGCGTCGAAGGCGGCACCGGTCCGCGGCTGCCCGAACCGGACCGGGCAGTCGAAGAGCAGGTCGTACTCCTGCGCGTGCGGCGGCGGAGGGTAGGCGAACGCCGTGTGCGCGAGCGGGATCCGGCGGCCGATCAGCCAGCTGCACAGCCGGTGGAAGATGGCGAGCAGGCACTCGGTGAGGAACCGCTCCTCGTCGCGCCCGAAGTCGTTGTGGACGGTGAACAGGGCCTGGCCGCCCGCCACTTCGAGGTGCAGCTCCGGGCCGCCGGGGAAGAGCCGGTAGAAGGCGGCGCCGCGCTCGACGGCCGCCCCCAGGTCCCGGCAGCCCAGCGCGGCGTGACACATCATGGCGAAGGTGCCGGGACGGCTCGGGGCCGCGGCGAGGCCGAGGAACTCGTCCTGGGTGCTGCGGTACAGGGCGCGGAAGAGCCGCGCGAACTGCGCGGGCGTGACGCGCGCCCGGTCGTCGCCGAGCAGCAGCGGCGGTATCTGCGCCTCCTGCAACAGCGGCACGACGTCCGTGCCCGCGGCGCGCGCACCCGCGAGCACGGCGCGCACGTGGTGCACGGTGACCGTCCGCCTCCCCATGACCGCGACGGTAGCCGCACATGAGCGATGCGGTCAGCGGGGGTGACGCTTCCGGTCATGCCGCCGGGGGCGAACAGCTGCCTAGCGTCGTCCGTACGCACCCCGCACATCCACCCGCACGCCCGCACACCCACCCGTCCCGTTCGCGCGGGCAGCTCTGGAGGCGATACCGATGGACGCTGTGCGACCGGACACGCTGGCGGTGTTCACCCGCTGGACCGCGCGGCGGTACGGGCCCCGGACCGCCCTGCGCTACCGGCGGGAGGGCGCCTGGCGGACCCGGACGTACGCCGAACTCGACGCCGCGGCCGACGGGGCGGGCCGGGCGCTGCTGGCCCTCGGGGTGGCGCCGGGGGAGCGGGTCGCCGTACTCGCCGAGACGCGGCCGGAGTGGACCTGCACCCACTTCGGGGTGCTGGCGGCGGGCGCGGTCATCGTGCCGGTGTACCCGACGGCGGGTGCGGAGGAGCTGGCCTGGGTGCTCGCGGACTCGGGTGCGGTGGTCGCCGTCTGCGACGACGAGACGCAGGCGGCGCGGGTGACGGCCCTGCGGGGCGGGCTGCCGCAGCTGCGCGCGGTGGTGCTGATGGACCCGGCGGGGGCGGCGGCGGACGGGGCGCGGAGCGGCACGCCGTTCCTGTCGTCGTTCGCGGCGGTCGACGACGGGGACGGGGAAGGGGACGAGGCCGGGGCGGACGCACTCGGGCGCCGGGCGGCGGCGGTCCGGCCGCAGGACGACGCGTCCCTCGTCTACACCTCCGGCACCACCGGCCTGCCGAAGGGCTGCCGCCTCACCCACGGCAACCTCGGCGCCATCCAGGACGCCACCCTCCCGCTGGTCAACGGCGGGCCGGGCGACTCGACGTACCTCTACCTGCCGCTGGCCCACCTGCTGGCCCAGCTGATCCAGTTCACCACCCTGCTGGAGGGCGGGGAACTGTGCTACTTCGGCGGCCGGATCGAGGACGTCATCGCCGAACTCGCCGAGGCGCGCCCGACCCACCTGCCGTCCGTGCCGCGCCTGTTCGAGAAGCTGCACTCGGTCGTCCTCTCCCTCGCCGAAGGCCGGGAGGGCGGCCGGGAGCGCTTCGAGGAGGCGGTCCGGCTCGGCCTCCTGGCGGCGGACGGCGCACTGCCGGACGCCGAGCGGGACGCGTACGAGGCGGCGGAGAAGTCCCTCCACTCCCTGGTCCGGGAGGCGCTCGGCGGGCGGCTGCGCTGGGCGCTGACGGGCGGCGCGCCCATCGCGCCCGCGACCCTGGACTTCCTGCGGGCCTGCGGGATCGCGGTCTTCGAGGGGTACGGAATGACCGAGTCGGCCGGGGTCATCAGCCTCAACCACCCGGGGGCGGTCCGTCACGGGACGGTCGGGCGGCCCATCGCGGGCTGCGAGGTGCGGATCGCGGACGACGGCGAGGTGCTGGCCCGGGGCCCGATGGTCTTCCCGGGCTACCACGCGAACCCGCGGGCCACGGCGGAGGCCGTCGACCCCGGAGGGTGGTTGCACACGGGGGACCTGGGCGCCCTGGACGAGGACGGGTTCCTGCGGATCACCGGCCGGAAGAAGGAACTGATCATCACCTCGTCGGGCAAGAACATCACCCCGACGGAGGTGGAGTTCGCCGTCCAGCGCTCGCGCTTCGTCTCCCGGGCGGTGATGATCGGCGACCACCGCCCCCACCCGGTCGCCCTGATCACCCTGGACACCGAGGAGATCACCGCCTGGGCCGCCCGGGAGGGGCACGACCTGGCCGGCGCACCGTCCGCGCATCCGGCGGTGCGCGCGCTGGTGGAGGCGGCGGTGGCCGAGGCCAACGCCACCGTCTCCCGACCGGCCCGCATCCGCGCCTTCCACATCCTGGACACGGAATTCACCGTGGAGTCGGGCGCCCTGACCCCGACCCTGAAACTCCGCCGCGCGGCGGTGGCGAAACGCTACGCGGCGGAGATCGACGCCTTGTACGGGTCGTGAGGGGGCGGGTCGGGTGCCCGAGGGCGGGTGCGGGGCCCGTAACCGGTCCGGAAGGATCAGACCTTGTTCCAGGTGCCGGACTGCCAGAGGGCGCCGCCCTTGCCGGGGCCGCCGTCCGCCGTGTAGACGACGAAGTTGCCGTCGTCCTGGAGGAGGGCGTAGGCGCCGGGGTTGTTGGTGGTGCCGGCGCTCCAGACGACCTTCTTCCCGCCCATCCAGTCGCGCATGAACAGGTCACCGTCGGTGCCCATGCGCAGTTCCAGCACCTGGAAGCCCGTGCCGTACGTGCCGGTGTTCCAGATGGCCTTGCCGTCGCTCTTGCGGTACATCACGAGGTTGTTGTCGGGCTGGATGACCAGCCAGACGGACGCGGACTGGGCCCAGTCGCCCGTGAACCAGTAGCGGTACTCGTGCTGCGCGTCCTCGGCGCACACCTTCGTGGTGTTCTCCGACCGCAGGGTTGTCCAGTGCAGCCCCCACTTGTCGTCCTTGCGGCCGATGACCTTGAAGTTGCCGTCCGCCTCCAGCTTCGCCACGGGCGTGTTCTCCGCGTGGTCGCCGTAGGTGGCGGTGTGCCAGATGCCGCCGCCGGTCTCGGCGCTGCCGCCCTGCTTGTAGATGACGAAGTTGCCGTCCTGCTGCATGGTGGCGTACGCGCCGGGGTTGCCGTAGGTGGCGCTGTTCCACAGCGGGAGCTTGTAGCCGCCCGGATTGCCGAGCGCGTACAGCACCAGGTTCCCGTCGCCCTGCATGACCAGCTCGGTCGACCCGGTCGGGCTGGTCATCTTCTCGCCCGGTGCGAGCCGCTGGCCGGCGTTCAGGAGGGTCTCGCGGCGGTCGTAGGGCTCGTCGCACTCGGCCATCCCGGGCAGGGGCCCGGGCGCGGCGTGCGCCGTGGCCGGGACCAGCGAGGCCAGGGCGGTGGCGGCGAGTGCGGATATGAACGTGGTGCGGACGAAGCGGTGGCGCATGGTTTTTCCCCCGTGGTGCATAAGGTGCTGCTCGGTCAGATCTTGTTGTACGTACCGGTGTTCCACAGGCCCCCGCCCTTGCCGGGGCCGCCGCTCTGCTTGTAGACGACGAAGTTGCCGTCGTCCTGGAGGAGCGCGTAGGCGCCGTCGTTGCCGCCGGTCCCGGTGTGCCAGCGGACCGTTCCGTTGCGGTCCCCCTCGCGCAGGACCAGGTCGCCGTGGTCCCCGATCTCCAGGTTCAGGGCGCTCCGGCTGCCGTAGGTGCCGCTGCCCCAGATGGCCTTGCCGTCGCTCTTGCGGTACATGACGAGGTTGTCGTCCCGCTGGAGCACCAGCCACACGGACGCGGACTGGGCCCAGAAGCCGCGGCCCCAGGCCATGTCGGAGGAGCACACCCTGACGTGCTGCTCGGGGGTGTTGGACCAGAACGAGTTCTGGGCGTGGCCGGACACCACGAGCTGGCCGTCGTCCCGCATGGAGGCGGCCGGGTAGCTGTTGGCCCGGTCGCCGTAGGTGGCGGTGTGCCAGATCCCGCCGCCGGTCTGTGCGCTGCCGCCCTGCTTGTAGATGACGAAGTTGCCGTCTTCCTGCATGGTGGCGTAGGCGCCGGGGTTGCCGTAGGTGCCGCTTTGCCACAGCGGAAGCTTGTAGCCGCCCGGAGTGCCGAGCGCGTAGATGACGAGGTTCCCGTCGCTCTGCATGACAAGTTCCGTCTTGCCGGGCGTCGGTACGAGGCTCGCGCCCGATGCGAGGCGCTCGCCGGGGCGCAGGTCGGAACTGCGGCCGGTCGCACCGGTCCGGCACTGGCCGGGGTCTTCGGTGGCCGACGCCGTCGCCGGGACCAGGACGGTCGTGGCGCAGGCGGCGAGCAGGGCGCTCAGGGCTCCGCGGAGCAGGTGGTGGCGCATGGTCGGGCTTCCCCCGTGGTGCATAAGGTGCTGTTCGGTCAGATCTTGTTGTACGTGCCGGTGTTCCAGAGGCCGCCGCCCTTGCCGGGGCCGCCGTCCTTCTTGTAGACGACGAAGTTGCCGTCGTCCTGGAGGAGGGCGTAGGCGCCGTCGTTTCCGGCCGTACCGGTGCGCCAGCGCACCGCGGTGCGGTTCTCCTCGACGAGCGTCAGGTCGCCGCGGTCCTTGGGGGCCATCTGCAGGTCCAGCCGGTGGGCGCCCCCGTAGGTGCCGCTGTTCCAGATGGCCTTGCCGTCGCTCTTGCGGTACATGACGAGGTTGTTGTCCCGCTGGAGCACCAGCCACACGGATGCGGACTGGGCCCAGTTCCCGGACCACCACGCCTCGGCGGCCGTCGCGTACTCCGAGCAGAGCCACGCCTCGCGCTCCGCGCTCCCGGTCGACCAGTACGGGCCCGGGTTGCGGCCTTCGACGACGAACGCGCCGCCGAGCAGGGAGGCCCGTACGGTACCGGTCCCGCTGCCGTAGGTGGCGGTGTGCCAGATCCCGCCGCCGGTCTGTGCGCCGCCGCCCTGCTTGTAGATGACGAAGTTTCCGTCTTCCTGCATGGTGGCGTAGGCGCCGGGGTTGCCGTAGGTCCCGCTGTTCCACAGGGGGAGCTTGTAGCCGCCCGGCGTGCCGAGTGCGTACAGCACCAGGTTCCCGTCGCCCTGCATGACCAGCTCGGCCGCGCTGACCAGGTCCGCCAGGCGGGCGCCGGACTCCAGGCGCTGGCCGGGGCGGATCTCCGCGAGCGTGCCGCCCTTGGGGCCGTGGCACTCGGCCGGTGCGGCGGCGGCCGGCGAGGCGGCCGCCGGGATGAGGACGCTCGCGGCGGAGGCGGCGAGCAGGGATACGAGCGCTCTGCGGAACGCGCGGGTGCGCATGGTTGATTTCCCCCCAGGAAATGCGTGCCGGTCGACCGGCCGATCATACGAGGTGCCTTGGGCATCCCTTTGGGGTCCCTTGGGCATCTCTTTCTACACCGGGGGGTGCGGGTCCGTTCAACGGATTACCCGGGCGTTCCGTCCCGGACGCGCCGGGTCGCGGATGTCAGGTCGCGTTGAACGACCAGAAGACGCCCACCTCGCCCGTCTCGGGCGGGGCGGTCACGATCAGGCCGACTTCCTCGGCGTAGTCGGTGAGAGGGGTCCCGCCGCCCTCCAGCCGGGCCCGGAGGAAGTCCGGGGCGGTGGTCGTGCGGGCGAGCCGGGAGGTGGTCCAGTACGACGCCGCCCCGCCCGGGCCGAAGCGCCGCAACAGGGTGCGGGCGTCCTCCCGTACGGCCTCCCGCTCCGCGGGCGCGCGGCCGTACAGCGGGGCCGGCTCGAAGGTCCACTCCTGGGTGAGGGAGGCGAGCAGGTCGACGGCGGCGGCGTGCTCCAGCGGGTGCAGCGCCGCGCGCAGGCCGTCGGGGGTGAGGCCGGCGCGGAAGGGGAACGAGGGTCCGGCCGCGGCTCGTTCCTCGCCGTCCCGGTCCCAGTCGAGGCCGGCCCATTCCCGGGGGTCGGCGTTCTCGCGGCGCAGCACGGCGAGGACGTCCGCGGCCCAGTCCGGGTGCCGGCGCGCCCCCGCCGCGGCGAACACGTACGGGTCGTCCAGGAGCCGCAGCAGGGCGCTCTGCCACTCCTGCGCGTCGCCGCCGGCCGGGGCCGTGCTTGCGGGTGCGTTCACGAGGTCGGGTCCAAGGAGGTGAGGGCCGGGAGGCGGGTCGTTCAGAGGTACGGGGCGTACTCGTCCAGGGTCCGCAGGACCTCGGTCGCGTCCGCCGAGGGCAGTTGCAGGACGACCTCCTCGATGCCCAGCTCGGCGTAGTGGGCGAGTTTGCCGGGGGTCGGCCGGACGGCGTACGGGACCACTTGGAGCGACTTCGGATCGCGTCCCGCCGCCTCCCACACCCCGCGCAGCGCGGGCAGCGACTCGGTGAGGCCGCCGCCGCCGATGGGCATCCAGCCGTCGGCGTGGTCGGCGATCGCGGCGAAGAGCTTGGGTCCGGCGGCGCCGCCGATCAGGGTGCGCGGACCGTACAGCGGTACGCCCGGGGTGAGTTCGCGGGGCGGCTGCACCGGCTTGGGGAAGGCCGAGCTGGCCCGGACGCTGCCGAAGGGGCCGGTGTACGCGGTCGGTTCGGGCGCCCACAGCGCGCGCATCAGCGCCATCCGGTCCCGCACCAGCTCCCGCCGGGCCCGCCACTCCACCCCGTGGTCGGCGGCCTCCTCGACGTTCCAGCCGTAGCCGAGGCCGAGGGTGAACCGGCCCCCGGAGAGGTGGTCGAGGGTGGCGACCTGCTTGGCCAGCCCGATCGGGTCGTGCTGCGCGACCAGGGTGATGCCGGTGCCCAGCCCCAGCCGCTCGGTGACGGCGCCGGCCTGCCCGAGCGCCACGAACGGGTCGAGGGTGCGCCCGTACTCCTCGGGCAGTGCGCCGCCCATCGGGGCCGGGGTGTCGCGGCTGACCGGGATGTGGGTGTGCTCGGGGAGGTAGAGGCCGGAGAAACCCCGCTCTTCGAGCGCGCGGGCGAGCGGCACGGGCGCGATGGTCCGGTCGGTCAGGAAGACGGTGGCGGCGATCCGCAGGGTCGGCGTGCTCGGCATGGGTACTGACACCTCCGTGACGTGGGTGGGGTCACGCTACGGGCTCCCGCGCGCGGTGGGCAGGGTGAACCGGTGGCCAAGTGAGCCGTGCCGCGCGGCTGTTACGGGCGGCTCAGCCCCGCGGGTAGCGGGCCAGCCAGCCCGGGGAGGAGAGCGCCGGGCCGTGGAGGGCGGGGCCCTGGGTCATTTCCAGGGCGAAGTCGTCGCAGAGCTCCAGCAGCGTGGCGCGTCCCTCCAGGTCGGCCAGCCAGGCCGCCGGGAGGGCGGTCTCGCCGTGCAGGGCGCCCAGCAGCGCTCCGCAGAGGGCGCCGCTGGAGGCGGAGTCGCCACCGTGGTTGACCGCGAGGCGCAGCCCGTGGCGCACGTCCTCGGCGACCATTGCGCAGTACACCGCCACCGCGAGGGCGTCCTCGGCGTTGCGGCCGTCGCCCGCGTGGAGCGATTCGATGATCCGGGGAGAGGGGACGCCCTGGGTGACGGCGGCCGTGGCCCGCTGGAGGGCGTCGGTGACGGGCTGCCCGCCGGCCCGGGAGCCGAGCAGGCCCAGGGCCCGCTGGACGGCCGCGTCGAGGCCCTCGCCGCGGGTCAGGCCGTGGACTATGACCGCGAAGGCGCCCGCCGACAGGGAGGCGGCGGGGTGGCCGTGGCTCTGGGCGGCGCACTCGACGGCCAGCTGGAGCACCAGGGCGGGCTCCCAGCCGACCAGCAGGCCGAAGGGGGCCGAGCGGACGGTGGCGCCCGAGTCCCGGGCGGCCGGGTTCTTGGGGTGCTCCAGCGTGCCGAGGACCGCGTCGCCGAAGCCGGTCAGGCAGGCGCGGGCGGGGTCGCGGCGGGCGTAGAGCCACTCCTCCTGGGCGAGCCAGCCGTTGTCCGCGCGCCGCTCGTCCGGGCCCCAGTCGTGCTGGGTGGCCGCCCAGCGCAGGTAGGCGTGGTGGACGTCGGTGGGCGGGTGCCAGGCGCCGGTGTCCCGGCGCACGTGGGCCCGTATCAGGCCGTCCACGGTGAAGAGGGTGAGCTGGGTGGCGGCGGTGACGGCGCCGCGCCGGCCGTGGGCGGGGACGCATTCGGTCAGGCCCTGCGCGCCGTGGGCCTCGCGGATCCCGTCCAGCGAGAGCCCGGCGACCGGCGCGCCGAGGGCGTCCCCGAGGGCGGACCCGAGCAGGACGCCGCGCACCCGGCCGCGGAAGTCCTGCTGTTCGACCCGGCCCCACAGGCCGGTGGCCAGGCTTCCCGTCGTCACGCTTCCCGCCGCCAAGTCCATGAACGCATCCCCCCGCTGGGCTCTGGCGCGCACTGTAGTGGACCGCCCTGTTCGAATCCGGAGGCAGGCCTGCGCGCGGCCCGTTAGTGGGCGGAGAAAGGCCGGAATGAGGGTACTTCCGGCCACCCCGCCGTAGCCCGCACGCTCCCGCGTCCCGGCCTACTCCAGGACGGGCAGCAGCGCGGGCAGGTGCCCGTCCGAGGCCCGTGCCGCCCGCTGCCGCTCCTCGGGGACCTCCCCGTACAGCGTCGTACGGGCGCGCGCCGGACGCCCGGCGGCCTCCGCGATCGCGACGAGGTCCCGGACCGACTTGTACGAGCCGTAACCGGAGCCGGCCATCCGGGAGATGGTCTCCTCCATCAGCGTCCCGCCCAGGTCGTTGGCGCCCGAGCGCAGCATCTCGGCCGCGCCCTCGGCGCCGAGCTTGACCCAGCTGGTCTGGATGTTGGTGATGTGCGGGTGCAGCAGCAGCCGGGCCATCGCCATCACGGCGCGGTTGTCGCGGGCCGTCGGGCCGGGCCGGGCGATGCCCGCCAGGTAGACCGGCGCGTTGGTGTGGATGAAGGGCAGCGTCACGAACTCCGTGAACCCGCCGGTCCGCTGCTGGATCCGGGCCAGGGTGCGGAAGTGGCCGAGCCAGTGCCGCGGCTGGTCCACGTGCCCGTACATCATCGTGGACGAGGAGCGGATGCCCAGCTCGTGCGCGGTGGTGACGACGTCGATCCAGTCGGCGGTGGGCAGCTTGCCCTTGGTGAGCACCCAGCGGACCTCGTCATCCAGGATCTCCGCCGCGGTCCCCGGGATGGAGTCCAGCCCGGCCTCCTTGGCCGCCGTCAGCCAGTCGCGGACCGACATCCCGGTGCGGGCGGCGCCGTTGACGACCTCCATGGGGGAGAAGGCGTGCACGTGCATGCCGGGCACCCGCTCCTTCACCGCGCGCGCGATGTCGAAGTACGCCGTCCCGGGCAGGTCCGGGTGGATGCCGCCCTGCATGCACACCTCGACCGCGCCCACGTCCCAGGCCTGGGCGGCGCGGTCGGCGACCTGGTCCAGGGAGAGGGTGTAGGCGTCGGCGTCGGTGCGGCGCTGGGCGAAGGCGCAGAAGCGGCAGCCGGTGTAGCAGACGTTGGTGAAGTTGATGTTCCGCGTGACGATGTACGTCACGTCGTCGCCGACCACGGACTTGCGCAGGTCGTCGGCGATCCGGCAGAGCGCGTCCAGCGCCGGTCCGTCGGCGTGCAGCAGCGCGAGGGCCTGGTCGTCGGTGAGCTTCGTCGGGTCGTCGGCCGCCCGGGCCAGGGCCGCGCGGACCTCGGCGTCGATGCGTTCGGGGTCCGAGGAGGCCGCGCCGGCGTCCGGCACCATGCCGGGCGCCGCCGCCTCGCGCAGCGCGTCCCAGTCGCCGTAGACGTGGTCGAAGTCCTCGCGCCGGTCACCGGTGCGGCCCTCGGTGTCGATGGTGCTGTGCAGATCGGTGCGCCCGGTGGCGGTGAACCCCTCGTCGGGCTCCTGCCACGGCCGCCCCTCGACCCGCGCGTGCTCATCGGCGAGCCCGTTCGCCGGGTCGGCCAGCGCGCGGACGTGCGGGAGCAGCCGGGGATCGAGCCAGGGCTCGCCGCGCTCCAGGAACTCCGGGTAGATGGTGAGGCGTTCGCGCAGCTCGAAGCCGGCGGCGGCGGTCCGCTCGGCCAGCTCCTCGATGTGCGGCCAGGGGCGCTCGGGGTTCACGTGGTCGGGGGTGAGCGGCGAGACGCCGCCCCAGTCGTCGATGCCCGCGCCGATGAGCAGGGCGTACTCGGCGTCCACCAGGTTCGGCGGGGCCTGGATCCGGGCGGACGGGCCCAGGATGTGCCGGGCGACGGCGATGGCGGCGGCCAGCTCCTCCAGCTCCGCGTCGGGCATCACGCGCATCGCGGTGTCCGGCTTGGCGCGGAAGTTCTGGACGATCACCTCCTGGATGCCGTGGTAGGCGCGCTGGATCCGGCGCAGCTCGAAGAAGGCGTCCGCGCGCTCCTCGTAGGACTCGCCGATCCCGATCAGCACGCCGGTCGTGAAGGGGACGTTCGAGCGGCCCGCGTCCTCCAGGACGCGCAGCCGCACGGCCGGCTCCTTGTCGGGCGAACCGTGGTGCGGGCCGCCCGGCTCGGACCACAGCCGGGTAGCGGTGGTCTCCAGCATCATGCCCATGGAGGGGGCGACGGGCTTCAGGCGCTGGAGGTCGGACCAGGTCAGCACGCCCGGGTTGAGGTGCGGGAGCAGGCCCGTCTCCTCCAGGACCCGGATCGCCATGGCGCGGACGTAGGCGAGCGTGTCGTCGTAGCCGTGCGCGTGGAGCCACTCGCGGGCCTCGGGCCAGCGGTCCTCCGGCCGGTCGCCGAGCGTGAAGAGGGCTTCCTTGCATCCCATCGCCGCGCCCTGGCGGGCGATGTCGAGGACCTCGTCGGGGGAGAGGTACATGCCGTGGCCCGCGCGGCGCAGCTTGCCGGGGACGGTGACGAAGGTGCAGTAGTGGCACGTGTCGCGGCAGAGGCGGGTGAGGGGGATGAAGACCTTGCGGGAGTACGTGATCACCCCCGGGCGGCCCGCGGCGGCGAGCCCGGCGTCCCTGACCCGGGCGGCGGACGCCGCGAGGTCCTCCAGGGCCGCGCCCCGCGCCTGGAGCAGTACGGCCGCCTCGGCCGCGTCGAGCGCGACGCCGTCGCGCGCCCGCTTCAGCGCGCGGCGCATGGAGTTGTCGGTCGGGCCGGCCGGAGCGTTGCTCGGAGTGCTCATGGTGCGAGCATACGATCCGAGGATCCGGCGGCGAGGAGTGTCGCGCCGCCCGTCATCGCATCAGCTCACCGGCGTTGACCAGCAGGGACTGGCCGGTTATCGCCCGGGCCCGGTCGGAGGCGAGGAACGCCGCGGCGTCCGCGACGTCCCCGTCGGTGGCCAGTTCGGGCAGCGCCATCCGCTGGGTGAGCCGGGCCAGTACCTCCGCCTCCGGAACGTTCTCGGAGTGCGCGCTGAAGGTGACGAAGGCCTGCACGGGCGGCCCCCACATCCACCCGGGCAGCACGGTGTTGACCCGGATCCGGTGCGGGCCCAGTTCGCGCGCCATGGAGTACATGGCCGAGGTCAGCGCGCCCTTGGACGCGGCGTAGGCGGCCTGCTGGACCTCGGAGGGGGCGGCGACGGCGGACTGCGTGCCGATGATGACGACGGACCCGCCGCGTTCCTTGAGGGCGGGCAGGCAGGCCCGGGTCATCCGCAGGGTGCCCAGGAGGTTGACGTCGAGGACCTGCTGCCAGGTGCCGAAGTCGGCGTCCTGGAGCCCGCCGAAGTAGGAGTCCCAGGCGGCGACGTGCACGACCGCGTCGATCCCGCCGAAGCGGTCCTGGGCGAGGGCGGCGAGGGCGGCGCACGCGGCCTCGTCGGTGATGTCGGTGGGGAGGTGGGCGGTGTGGGCGCCGTCGGGGTCGATCTCGGCGGCGGTCTTGGCGAGGTTGGCCTCGGTGCGGGCGCCGAGGACGGCGTTGCCGCCGTCGCGGACGACGGTGGCGGCGACCTGGTGGCCGAGCCCGGCGCCGACGCCGGAGACGATGACGGTCTTGCCTTGCAGCAGCATGCGGGGCTCCTGGCGGGGCGGGTGCGCGGGATGCGTGACCTGACGGTGCGTCAGGGTACGGCGCCGGCCCCGGGGTGAGAACCCCCGTGCCGGTGCCTTCCCGGGCGCAGGCGGGCCCGGATCGGCCGGTCCCGGCCCTCCCCATCTGACGTCGCATCAGCTAGACCGTTCCCATGACACGAGAAGACCAGCACGCGCCGTCCGCGGACACCCGCCCCGACGACTACGCCGCACTCGCGTCCGTCGGCCCGTACGGCGTCCACCCGGGACACGCCCTGATCACCATGGTCGAGCCGCACCCGGGCCACGAGTTCGCCTACAACCGCTGGTACGAGGACGACCACTACTACGCGGGGGCCATGGCCATGCCGTGGATGTTCGCCGGGCGGCGCTGGGTCGCCACCCGCGAACTCCAGGAGCTGCGCTACCCCGAGAAGTCCGCCGTCGCCCAGCCGGTCACCACCGGGTGCTACCTCTCGACGTACTGGGTGACCGAGGGCCGCTACGACGAGCACATGAAGTGGACCGTCGGCATCAACAAGCGGCTCAACCGCGACGGCCGCGTCTACCAGGACCGCACGCACGTCTTCACCGCCTTCCAGGACCACGAGGCGACCGTCTACCGCGACGGCGCCGCCGGGCCCCGGGACTACCACGCGATGGACCACCCGTACGGGGGACTCGTCCTCCAGGTGATCGACGCGGAGGACTCCGGGCAGCGGGCCCGGCTGCTGGAGTGGCTGCGCACGCGGCACCTGCCGCAGCGCCTCCAGGGCTCGCAGGCCGCGATGGTGACGGTCTTCCGGCCGACCCCGCTGCCGGGCGACCGGATGACGTACGTCAAGCAGGTCGAGGGGGTCGGCACCCGGCTGACGCTGCTGTGGTTCCTGGAGGCCGACCCGCGCAGCTGCTGGGACGGCTTCCGGGGGCTGGACGCGGAGGTCGCGGCGGCCGGCCTCGGCGGGCGGGTGGAGCTGGTGGCGCCGTTCATCCCGACGGTGCCGGGCACGGACCGGTACGTCGACCAGTTGCGCTAGCGCGACCGGTGCGTGGGCCAGTGGCGCCGGCGCCCGCCCGGACATGGCCGAGCCCCCTCGGCCGGGACGGCGGGCCAGTCGAGAGGGCTCCAGTCAGTACTGCGGGTGGTGCCGTGTGCATCTGCTGAGCTTGTCCTGCTTGTTCTGCCTGTGGTGCGCGTTCTGCCTGTGCTGCGGGCAGACCGGTCGGGGAGTTCGCCGTGATGCTCAGACGAGCTGTCCCAGCCGGCCTTCGTTGACCTCGGTGACGAACGAGGTCCAGGACCCGGGCGCGAAGGCGATGGACGGGCCGTCCTGCACCTTCGAGTCGCGGACCGCGATGGCCTCGGTGACGGGGGACTTGACTTCGACGCACGCACCGTTGCCGCCGGAGTACGAGGACTTCGTCCAGTTTTCCGTGGCGCCCAGTCGAATGGCCATGTTTTTCTCCGGTTCAGCGAGTCGTTCCGAATTGGCGCCAACCCATTTCCTGGTTGACGTGATCGACGCTACCGGCACCGCCCGAGAGGTGAAGGGGTCGTTCACCCGTCCGGATGGCATATTCAGGTCAGGCCTTCCATGGCCGGGCGGTGACGGTGTACGGTACCGGCGCTCATCGTCACCTGCCCGGTTTGGTGCGCTTTTACCGGCGCTTGCCCGCATGGTCGCTGATGATGTCGGAGATGAACTCCCGCGTCTGCTCGACATTGAGTGCCTGGGCGCGCAGGTGCTCGTACATCACGCTGTACTTCTGAACGTCATTGCCCTTCTCCAGGTACAGATCGCTCGTGACGCCCTCGATGTACACGACCGTCGAGTCGGAGGCGTCCGGGAATTCCAGAATGGCGTACTGGCCGTTCACGCCGGGGTGTGCGCCCATCGCGAAAGGCATCACCTGGACGGTGACGTACGGCTGTTCCGACTGCTCTATCAAGTACTCCAGCTGCCGGACCATCAATTGACCGTCGCCGACCCGGCGGCGCAGGGCGGCTTCGTCGATGACCGCCCACAGGCGCAGCGGACCGACGTCGGCGTTGCTGTTGTCGGTCTCCGAGAGCCGCTTCTGGCGGTGCATCCGCACCTGGACGCGCTTCTCGATGTCGACGGGCGCGGTCTCCGGCAGCGCGCCGCGGATCAGTGCCTGGGCGTACTCGGGCGTCTGGAGCAGCCCCGGGACGACCTGGGGCTCGTACGTCCGCAGGCTGGCCGCGTCCGTCTCCAGGCCGATGTAGACGCTGTACGGGATGTCGCCGAAGGCGTGCCACCAGCCCTGCTGGCGCGAATCCTTGGCCATCTGCATCAGGGAGTCGACGAGCCGGCGGTCCTCGACCTCGTAGACGTCGCACAGGTCGCGGACGTCGCGCTGGCTGATGGAGCGACGGCCGTTCTCCAGCCGGCTGATCTTGGACTGGGATACGAGCAGGCGTTCGGCGACCTGCTCGGCCGTCATGCCCTTGTCCTCACGGAGCTTGCGCAACTCCATGCCCAATCGGCGCCGTCGGACGGTGGGGTTGACATTGGACGCCACGGTTACGGCACCTCCGCTTGCTTGCTGTTTGCTTACTGTCTCTCTGCGTGTCTGATGTTGAGCAGACTGCCATCGAAGGGCGCGACCCCGCTGGGGAACGGGCCGGAACGGTTCCGCGGAGGCCGGGGAAACCCGTTCGGGAAACGCAGACGCGCGGGGTGGCGGGGCCGGCGGACCGGCCTCGCCACCCCGCGCGCTGGCGGTGCCCGCACCGGGTCCTTGGGGGATTCCCGGCTGCGGCCATGGCGTTCGTCGTGCGGTGGGGTGTATCGGTGGAGCGGTCGATCTGCGGAGCGGTGGTGCGGTGGATCAGTGGTGCGGTGGATCAGTGTGCGACGGCGCGTGCCATCGCACCCGTGCGGCGCGGCTGCAGCGGAACGCCGGTGGCCGTCGCACGGGCGGGCGGCGGCGCGGGTGCCGGTGCCGGAGCACGGTCACGGCGCGGCTGTGCGGCCACACCGTTCTGGACGTCCATCACGGCGTGTGCCACGAGGCCGCCCATGGGGTCGTGCCGAATCAGGTCCCGCAAGCGGGATCTGGACGAACGCCCCTCGTTGCCGGGGTACAGGTGCTTGCCGAGTCCGACCGCGTGGGCCAGGGCGGCGAGCGCCGCGGTCCGCGGGTCCGGCGGTACGCCGGTGCGGATCGCACTGTCCAGCCGGGCACGGATCTCCCGGCTGATTGCCGTGTCGGTCGCCTGGTAGCGAGTCGTCGGCAGCATTCCGCACATCTGTCCCGCGACGGCATGGACCATGCCGCAGCGCTCCAGGTGAGCGAGGTACACCTGGCGGAGCCCCAGTCGGGGTCCGCCGATCCAGTGGACCGCCCGAACCGGGCTGCCGCGACGGCGCAGCAGTTCCAGTGCGGAGTCCAGGGTCGGATCTCCTGTCGGCCGTGGCATCACCACGGCGATACGATCCCCGTCTGGGGCTATCCGTCCTGCCAGAGCCAGCTCCACTAGCTGTGCCCCGGCCAGGCCGAGGTCGAGCGACTGCGGCTGCGCCGTGGTTCCCGTGGTCGGGTCCAAAGCGAGCAGCAGAAGCTCCTCCGGAATTGTTCTGCGGCTCCTGCCCATCCATGCCTCCCCGCGTGGATGAGTGACAGGGTGACCCCTCTCACATTCATCTGTCGAGAGCGCCTGGCCGGTTTGTGTGGGAACCGGCAAGTATGTCGTTCTCGTCTCGCACGGGGGCGATGCCCCCTAGACGGGACACTGTTAGACGGTTCGGACAGCGGTCCGGGCAGCGGCCGGACGTCGATCGAGGAGGAACTGGTGGCGGGCGAGTCCCCCGACAAGTCGGTACAGCAAGGCGCGGGTGCGCCGGGGGCGGCGGAATCCGACCCTCGCCTGTCGGTGTTCCGTCCCCGGGACCCGGAGCCCGCCCCCGAGCCCCGGGACGACCCGGAGGCCGGGAACGACTCCGAGCCCGGGGACGACCCCCTGCGGGCCGCGGTCGCGGCCTGGGTGGCGTCGGTGGACGAGGCGGATCCGGATGCGGGCCCGGGTGCGGAACCGGAACCGGATGCGGAGTCGGATCCGGAACCGGGGGCGGATGTGGCGTCCGGGTCGGCTCCCGAGCGTGCCGAGGGGTCGGCGGCCGAGGCTGCCCCCGAGCGGGCCGCCGGACCGGGCGGCGACGCCGCGGCCGGGGCGCCGGCTGCCGGGCGTGCCGACCGGTCGGCGCCTGAGGCCGCCTCCGGGGCGGCCGCCGAAACGGCTCCGGAAGCGGCAGCCGAGGCTGACCCCGAGCCGGTCGCCAAGCCTGCCTCCGGGTCGGCCGGTGGGCCGGCGCGCGAGCGTGACGGCGGGGCGGAGGGCGCCCGTACGGACGTCCGCGCGCCCCGGACCTCGACCGCTGACCGGGATTCCGCTTCGGCGGCACCGGTGGCGCCGGCGGGTGCGGAAGTGGCCCGTGAGGCCTCGGCCAAGCCGTCCCCGACCCCGCGCGCGGATGCCGACGTAAACGGTCCCGAATCGTCAGATTCCGAGCGCACCTCGGTGTTCCGCACCGTCCCCAAGGACTCCGCCGAGGTCGCGGACTCCGCTCCGGCGGAGGAGAAGGCCACGGCCTTCGAGGCTTTCCGCCGCAACTCCGGCTCGCCGAAGAAGGATTCCGCTTCGGGCCAGGACCCCCGCTCGGCAGCCCCGGCGGACAACGAGCGCACGGCGGTCTTCCGCGCCGTCCGCCCGGACGCGGCCCCGGCGGACACCAAGCGCCCCGCCCCGGCAGGGGCCAAGGACGCCGCTCCCGAACCCGAAGCCAAGGCCCCGGCGGACAGCGAGCGCACGGCGGTCTTCCGCGCTGTCCGCCCGGACGCGGCCCCCGCGGGGGCCAAGGACGCCGCTGCCGAATCCGAAGCCAAGGCCCCGGCCAAGGCCCCGGTCGACAACGAGCGCACGGCGGTCTTCCGCGCCGTCCGCCCGGACGCGGCCCCGGCGGACACCAAGCGCCCCGCCCCGGCAGGGGCCAAGGACGCCGCTCCCGAACCCGAAGCCAAGGCCAAGGCCCCGGCCGACAGCGAGCGCACGGCGGTCTTCCGCGCGGTGCGTCCGGACGCGGCCCCGGCCGACACCAAGCGCCCCGCCCCCGCCGACCCCACCGGCTCCGCCCCCGAGGAAGCCACCGGCCGCGGCACCGGCCAGGGCACGGGCACGGCCGCCCGCCAGGACCCCGGCACCCGCCAGACCCCCGGCAAGCCGGCCGTCCCCGCCCCCGGCCAGGGCGCGGGCACAGGCCCGGCCGCCCGCCAGGGCACGGGCACCGGTACGCGCGCCGACAAGTCCACCACCCGGCCGCGCGAAGGGGCGGCCGAGCGGGCCAGTACCTTCGTGCCGCTGCGCGGCGAGGGCGCACCCGCCCCGGCGGAGCCCAAGCCCACCCCGTCCCCGGCGTCGAAGACGCCCCCGCCCCCGCCCCCCGTCACCCACACCGGCTCCGAGCGGACCACGCAGCAGCCCCTGCCGCCCCGGCCCCCGCTCGACATGCTCGCCGAGCTGACCAACAACCCGCCCCCGCCACCGAGCCCGATCCGCACCACCGTGCGCCGGGTGAAGATCTACGCCCCGCTGCTCGCGCTGCTGGCGGTCGTCCTCGGCATCGTCCAGCTGGTCCGCCCGCTGCCCGCGCCGACGCTGGCCATGACGGCGAAGCACTCGTACGCCTTCGCGGGCGACAAGCCCGACCTGCCCTGGCCCGACGGCGGCCAGGCGTACATGGCCGCGGCGGGCCTCGGCACGCTCGGTTCGTCCGGCGAGATGAAGCCCGTACCGATCGCGAGCGTCACCAAGTCGATGACGGCGTACATCATCCTGCGCGACCACCCCTTCAAGAAGGGGGAAAAGGGCCAGATGATCGACATCGACAAGACCGCCGAGACCGAGGGCAAGAAGAACAACTCCACGGACAACGAGTCCACCCTCGACACGGTCATGGAGGGCCAGAAGATCTCGGAGTACGACGCGATCGCGGCTCTCATGATCCCCTCGGCCAACAACATCGCCCGGCTCCTCGCCCGCTGGGACTCCGGCAGCCAGGAGGCGTTCGTCGCGAAGATGAACGCCACCGCCAAGGAGCTCGGCATGGCCAACACGACGTACACGGACCCCTCGGGTCTGGACGCCACGACGGTCAGCACCGCCGAGGACCAGGTCAAGCTGGGTCTGCGGCTGGTGGAGATGGACGCGCTCCTCGACATCACGCGCAAGCCCAGCTGGGTCGACCCGTCCGGCAAGACGTGGCCGAACTGGAACCGGCTGGTCCCCTTCAACGACTCGCTCGGCATCAAGACCGGTACGACGACGAAGGCGGGCGGAAACCTGCTCTTCGCCGCGCAGAAGAAGGTCGGCGACACCAACCAGCTGATCGTCGGCGCCGTCCTCGGCCAGCACAAGCCGCCGATCATCGACACGGTGATCGCGGCGAGCAAGCAGCTGCTGGTCGCGACGCAGAAGTCGCTCCAGGGCGCGACGGTCGTGAAGAAGGGCGATGTGGTCGGGTACGTCGACGACGGACTCGGCGGCCACACCCCGGTCGTCGCCACCGCCGACGTCCAGGCCGTCGGGTGGTCGGGTCTCACGGTCACCGTCAAGCTGAGTGACGGCGGTACGAAGATCCCGGGGACGGCGAAGGCCGGTACCCAGGTCGGAGTGCTGACCGTCGGCGAGGGCGCGAGCCAGGTGAAGGTGCCGGTGGCGCTGCAGCGCGAGCTGGCCACGCCGGGCATCGGCAGCAAGCTGACGCGCGTCGGCTGACAGCAGGCGCGGGACGGGCACACGGCGCTCCGGGCAACCCCGGGGCGCCGGGTCGCGTCTTGGCACAGGACGGACGTGTGGGGAGTGCGGCAGTGACCACCGCTGAGCGGGGCCGGAAAGAAACGCAGGGCCGGGAGCACGGCCGGGACGCCGGCGACGCCGCGGGTGGTGCCGCGAGCGGCGCCGGGGGTGCCGCCGGGGAAACCGGCATACCGACCGGCGGCGCGGACCCTGACGCCGCTCGGGGCCGGGGCACGGCCCTGGCCCCTGAGCCGAGCCCCGCGTCCGGCCGCCCGGGATGGCGGCGCACCCTGCGGCTCCGCTGCCGGGACGCGCTCGCCTTCGGCCACCGTCACCCGATCGGCGTGACGACCGCCCTCGCGGCCCTCCTCCACGTCGCCTGGTTCTTCAGCTTCGCGAACAGCGGCGGCGACCTGGCCGCCCAGGACGCCTGGGCCGAGTTCGTCGGCCGCCACCCGGACTCGGCGTACAACCTCGCCTGGTACGGCGGCATGCACCCGGTGTCCTACAGCGTCGTCTCGCCGTACCTCATGCACGTCCTCGGCGTCCGCACGACGATGATGATCGCCGGAACCGTCTCCGCCGCCCTGCTCGCGCTGGTCCTGACCCGCTGCCGGGGCTCCGTGGCGCACCCGTTGTGGCCCGCCCTCGCGGGCGTGTACGGGCTCTTCTGCAACGCGGTGTCCGGCCGGGTGACCTTCGGCCTCGGGGTGATGTTCGCGCTGGGCGCGGTCGCCGCGGCCTTCTGCTGGCCCCGCAAGTGGGCCGAGCGGCGCTGGGCCAAGGCAGCGGTCGCCGCCGTGCTGGCCGCGCTCGCGACCGCCTCCAGCCCGGTGGCCGGGCTCTTCCTCGGGGTGATCGCGGCCGCCCTGTTCCTGAGCGGCCGGCGCCCGGGCGCGTACGCCATCGGGCTGCCCCCGGTGGCCGTGGTCGGGCTGTCGGCGTGGCTGTTCCCCTTCTCCGGGACCCAGCCGATCGGGGTGGGGTCGGCCTGGCTGCCGTTCGTGTTCGGCGTGCTGATCGCGGTCCTCGTACCGAAGCGGTGGAAGACGGTCCGGATCGCCGCGGCCGTCTACGCCTGCGGCGTCTTCCTGACCTGGGCGATCGATTCGCAGATCGGCTCGAACGTCACCCGCCTCGCGATGCTCTTCGCCGGCGCCGTCCTGGTCGCGGCCCTCCCGCACGCCCTCCCGCGTTCGCGCCGCCGCTACGCGCTGGTGCTGGCCGTCGTCGGCGTGACCGCCTGGATCACCACGAACAGCGTGCAGGACATCGTCCGCACCACCCCCCTGGCCTCCTGGAACCGCGAGCTGGCCCCGCTGATCGACCAGCTGCAGAAGGCGGGCGCCGACCGCGGCCGGGTGGAGGTGGTCCCGGCGAGCAGCCACCGCGAATCCTCGGCGATCCCCTCGTACGTGAACCTGGCCCGCGGCTGGAACCGGCAGGCCGACCTGGAGCGCAACCCCGTCTTCTACGACGACACGCTCACCGCCGAGACCTACCGGACCTGGCTGGAGCGCTGGGCCGTGCACTACGTGGTGCTGCCCGCCGACAAACCCGACAACGGGGGCGAGGCCGAGGCGAAACTCGTGCGGGACGGGCTGCCGTACCTCCAGCAGGTGTGGGGCGACGCGAACTGGCAGCTGTTCAAGGTCGACCGGCCGACCGCGCTGGTCTCCGGCCCGGCGACGGTGGTCCGCGCGGGCGCGGACCAGCTGGTGGTCGACGTACGGCAGCCCGGCCGCGTGCTGGTGCGGATCCCGCACTCGCCGTGGCTGGGCCTGGTCGACGCGGCGGGCAAGCCGGTGGAGCCGCCGCAGGAAACGGAGGCCTCGAAGGCCCGCGGCGCGGCGGCTCCCAAGGGCGCTGCGAAGGTGCCGAAGGAGTACGTGAACACGGCCGGCTGCCTGTTCAAGGCGGAGCCGGACGCGTCGGGCGACGTATGGACCGAGCTGCTGGTCCCGGCGCCCGGGGAGTACCGGGTGGCGGCGAAGTACCAGCTGCCGCGGGGGACGCCCTGCCCGGAGGAACTGGTCCGCGCGGCGGTGGGGACGCCGGAGCTTCCGTAGGTCCGGTCCGCCGGGGCGAGGCCAGGTCCGCCGGGATGAAGTCCGGTCCGTCGGGATCGGATCCGGTCCGCTGGGGTGCGTTCATCCTCATATCTGCATACGATCCCCATAGGTCCGATTCAGTTCCGGTCCTCCGGGTGGTGGAGGGGCGGGCCGATGGGCCGAAGAGCCGAATGGATGCTTCCCGAGGGAGTTGACGGCGGGATGAGCGAAGAGCAGAAGCAGGACTTCCGTACGGCGGTCGCCAAGGCGCTGGAGATGCCGCAGGCCCCCAAGGGGCCGGGCCACGGCTACGAAGGCGAACTGCGGAGCAAGGTGAAGGGCGGAGCGCACACGAAGGCGGCCCTGAAGCGGGCCGGCACCCCACAGGGCGACCGCATCGGAGAGCGCAGCAGGGGCCTCAGCTGAGGGGTCCGGGGACCTGACCACCCTGGTGGACGAGAGCGCGCGGCTCGCGCTCGGAAGCCCTTCCGGCACAGGTGCCGGGAGGGCTTCTTCACGCCTTCGCGCGCGGGTGTCCGGCCAACTGTTACGTGGCCGAGGGCCGGCCAGAACATGACCCTCGTAACCTTTCAGGTGTCGCGGGGGCACCACCCGTCCGCCCCCGCTCTGCCCCGGAGTCGCGCCATGACCGGCACCCCCACCGCGTCGCCGGGCGCCCCGGGCGCCCCGGGCGCCCCGCGTACCTCGGGCAGCCGTCTGCGGCTGCGGCTCCCGGTGTGGACGGCGACGCTCACCTGGAAAGCGGCGGTCTTCATCACCTGCATGTGCTGCGGGCTCGCCGCGCTCCTCGGCGGCCTCGTGCACAGCGCCATGACCGACCAGACCATCGGCACCGCCCGCGAGAAGGCCCTCGACCGCCTCGACCGGATCACCGAGGCGTACGAGACCGGCACGCGCACCCCGCGCGGCGAGGGCGTCGACCCCACGGCCCTGCCCGCCGAGCTGCGCGCGTACGCGGCGGACGGGCGGCGCGGCACCCTCGTCGGCGAGCTCCGGAACAAGCCGGTCATGTGGGCGGCCGGCCCGGCCGACCGCGGAGGCGTGATCGCCGCCGCGGTCGACTACAGCGCCAGTGAGCAGACCATCGTCGATCTCGACCGCGCCATCCTCGGCTCCTCGGTCCTCGCCATCGGCGGCACCCTGCTCATGGGCGCCCTCGGCGTCACCCGCATCACCCGCCGGCTCCACCAGACCGCCCAGGTCGCCCGCCGGATCAGCGCGGGCGATCTCGACGCACGCGTCGAGGACTCGGCGCGGACCCGGGACGAGGTCGCGGCCGTCTCCGGCGCCCTCGACATCATGGCGGCGTCCCTCCAGCGCAAACTGGAAGCGGAACGCCGCTTCACCGCCGACGTCGCCCACGAGCTGCGCACCCCGCTGACCGGCCTCAACGCCGCCGCCGAACTCCTCCCGCCGGGCCGCCCCGCCGAACTCGTACGGGACCGGGTGCAGGCCATGCGCGCGCTGACGGAGGACCTGCTGGAGATATCCCGGCTCGACACCCGCAGCGAGCGCCCGGAGCTGGACGCGTACGACCTCGCCGAGCTGGCGGCCCGTACGATCCGCGCCTCCGGCACGGACACCCGCCTGCGCGTCCTGTCCGCCCACCTGGTGGAGACCGACCGCCGCCGCGTCGAGCGCATCCTGGGCAACCTGATCGCGAACGCCCACAAACACGGGGCGGCCCCGGTCACGGTCACGGTGGACGGCGCCACGCTGACGGTGACGGACGAGGGCCCGGGCTACCCCGAGTACCTGCTGACGAGCGGACCGCAGCGGTTCCGCACGGAGGGCATGAACAAGGGCCACGGCCTGGGCCTGACCATCGCCGCGGGCCAGGCCCGCGCCCTGTCCGCCACCCTGACCTTCACGAACCGCCCCGAGGGCGGCGCCGAAGCCCGCGTCACCCTCACCCCACCCACACCCCCAACTCCGGTCCCACCCCCCTGAACCGCCCCGGCGGCCGCCCCACGCGAAGACCCCCCGACCGCGAACGGTCGGGGGGTCTTCCTCATACGTGCCCTCGGCAGGATTCGAACCTGCGACACCGGCTTTAGGAGAGCCGTGCTCTATCCCCTGAGCTACGAAGGCGAACGAAGGCGGGCAGCCCAGGGACAGGGTAGCGGATCGGCGGGGCGCTCCGCCGGGGCAATGGCGGGCGGCCGGACCGCACCACGAGCGGTACGCGTCCGGGCCCACCGTCCTTGCGCCGCCGCATCCTTCCCCCGCACCCTTCCCCGCCGACGTGAGGTGGAGCACATGCAACGGGGCGGGCCGTGCGGACACTACTCAGCGTGGACCCCCAACTGTTCGCGGACCTGTACGCGGCCCACGCCCGGGCGGTGTACGCGCACGCCGTGCGCATGACCGCGGACGTGGCGGGCGCCGAGGACATCGTCTCCCTCACCTTCCTCGAAGCGTGGCGGCTGCGCGAGACGCTCGACGACGTCGGCAGCCCGCGGGCGTGGCTCTTCGGCGTCGCGACGAACGTCATGCGCAACAGCCGGAGGGCGGCGCGCCGTCACCGCCGCGCCATGGACCGCCTTCCACCGCCGGACCTCGTGCCCGACCCGGCGGAGGGGGTCGTGTCCCGGCTCACCGACACGGCCCGGGCGGCGGCCGCCCTCGCGGCGGATCCGCCGGAGGAGCCGCCAGCCTCGCGATGCACCACCACCGGGTCCCGAACGCCAGGGGAGGGGAAGCTGTGAACGCCACCGATGACCCGAGACGCCGTCCGGACGAGTCCCTGGACGTGATCCGGCGTCTGCCCGGTATCGCGGACGAGGACCTGCCGTTCCACGGGCACCACCGGATCGGGGAGCACCTGATGCGGGAGACGGGGGAGACGGGGGCGATGGGGGCGACGGGGGAGGCTGCGGAGGAGGCCCGCCCCGACCGGGCGCGGTACCGCCGTCGGCTGGTCCTGTCCGCCGCTGTCGGTGCCGCGGCATGCACGGCGATGGCGGCCGTCACCCTCGGCGTGGGCGGGTCCGGCGAGCACCCCGCCGCGGTACGGACCGAACCGGCGGCCGTGCGCTTGCTGGACCGCGCGGCGCTGGCGGCGCAGGCGGCCCCCGCTCCGACCGTGCGCGACGGGCAGTTCCTCTACACGAGGACGGTCGGACACTCCACGTCCCTGTCCGAGACGGCGAACGGCGGGATGGAAGCCGCCCCCACCGACGAATCGGCGGAGCGCTGGGTACCGGTGGACGGAGCGGGCGGCACGCTCACGCGCACCGCCCGGGGCACCTCGACGGACCCGGCGGCAGGTGCGGTCAAGGCAAACATCAACCACCCCACCTACCGCTTCCTGGAGAGCCTCCCGACCGACCCCGACCGGCTGCTGGAGCTGATCTACGCCGACGCCCGACGGAACCACGGCGGAGGCTCCGGCTCGACCACCGGCCCCGACCAGGAAGCCTTCGTCGCCATCGGCGACCTGCTGCGGACGGTCGAGGCCCCGCCCGGGCTGAGCGCCGCCCTCTACCGCGCCGCCGCCCGCATCCCGGGCGTCGTGCTCGTTCCCGAGTCGACGGACGCGCTCGGCCGTACGGGCGTCGCGGTCGCCCGTGTGCACCATGCCGAGCGGACCGAGTGGATCTTCGAACCGGCGACCACGCGCCTCCTGGGCGAGCGCACGGTCCTCCTCAAGGACGGCCCGTGGGGAAAGACCGGAACACCGGTAACCTCCGTGGCCATCGCCGCCCGCGGCATCGCGGACGAGCCGGGCCAGGTGCCGGAGCGGTAACGCTCCGGCATGGGGCCCTGGGCTCCGCGCCCCGGGTTACGGGGTCAGCAGGCGGGTGCACAGGGTGGTGGCGGTGGTTTCGGTGATGCCCACGCGGTCGGTGAGGTAGGCCCGGACCGAGCCGTGGCGGGTGGTCAGGTCCGCGAGGACCAGTTCCATGATCTTGGCGGGGGCCCGGCCGTAGGAGGGCCAGTTCAGGGTGCGGTCCGGGTGGGCGGCGCGCCAGTCCGCGGCGAGACGGTCGGTGGCCAGCTCCGTGAGCGCGAAGTCGGCGAGGATCTGCTCCTCGCCGACGCCGAGCAGGGTGAGGACGAGGGCGGCGATGAGGCCCGTACGGTCCTTGCCGGAGGTGCAGTGGAACACGGTGGGGCCGGGGTCTTCGGCGATCAGCTCGATCGCCTGCCGGATCTCGGCGGCGCCGTCCTCGGCGACCTCGGCGAACCGGTCGGCGAGGTAGCGCCACGGGTCGAGGGCGGGGTCGATCTCCGCCTGGTCGTAGGGGCGGTGCTCGATGCTGAAGTTGGCGTAGGTGAAGCGCCCGGCCTCCGGCACACGGCCCTTGGCGTCGATCTCCCAGGGGTAGCGCAGGTCGATGACGGTGCGGATGCCGAGGTCCAGGAACCGCTTCCAGTCGTCCCCGGCGAGCTTTCCGAGCGAATCGGCGCGGTAGAGCCGCCCCCAGGCGACGACGCGCCCGTCCGCGGCGCGGTAGCCGCCCAGGTCACGGAAGTTGTGCAGCCGCTCGAACGCGATGTGACGCGCTGCGCTGGGCGTTGCGTGACGCGCTTCCTGGTCCATTTCCATGCCCGTCCCCCTGTGTGCGGAGCATCCCGCTCGTTGATCAACGATCAACTGCGCACGCTACCGCAGGGGTTGCGGGGCGGGTCGGGCGCGCGGCGGATCGGACCCGTCGATCGGGAGCAGGGTGAGGAGCGAGCCCGCGCCGCCGAGGCGGAGGGTGAACTCGCCCTCGGGGGTGCGACCCTGCGTGACCAGGGTCAGGAGTGCGGAGGCGGCCGCCGCGGGGTCCGGCCCGCGGGCGGCGTAGCGGCGGCCGTCGCGCAGGCACAGGAGGGCGTCCTCCGTGACGACCAGCGCGCAGGCCGGGTGGCGGGCGAACAGTTCGGCGGGGGTGGAGCCGCGGGCCAGCAGGATCTCGGCGAGGTCGCGCCGGCGCGGGTCGGTCTCGGCCTCGTCCGCCACCAGGTGCGCGCCCTCGCCCAGGTGCGCGTCGATGCGCCCCTGCACCTCGGCGGGGTAGCGCCGTACGGTCACCAGCGCGCCGGAGCCGGTGTCCTTGAGGCGGGCGTCGACGTACCGGGCCGCGCGCAGCGGCGAGCGCGCGGCGGGCGGGAGCACGGGCAGCGGCACCGGGCGCGGCGGGCAGGGCGCGGCCGGTTCGGCGAGGCCCAGGTGCTCGTAGCAGAGGCCGCGCAGGAGGCCCAGGGACTCGCCGGGGCGTGACGTGACCCGTGCGGCGGCGTCGGGGAGGCGTACGGCGCGATCCAGTTGGGGAGCCAGCGGGCGGTCGCCGCAGACCCGGGGCAGGGTCCGGCCCAGCCATGCCATGGGTGAGCCGGGCGCGACGGCGTCCTCGTCGAAGGCGGCCAGCAGGCCGGGCAGGCCGAGGGCGGCCGCGTAGAGGGAGAGGCTCCCGTGATCGCCGACGTAGGCGTCGGCGGCGCAGAGCGCGGCCTTCCACGTGGGCCCGGCGGGGTGGGGCAGGATCAGCCCGGCGCGCAGGGCCGCGCCGAGCCAGTTGCGGATCTGGTGGCCGCCGTGTTCGTACCAGGCATTGGGATGGATCGCGGCGAGCACCCGGTATTCGTCCTGGGGCAATTCGGCGAGCGCGCGTTCGGCCAGCCCGAAGGAGGAGCCGAGGAGGGAATGCGGCCCCCAAGTGGAGGTGACCAGCAGGAGTTTCTGCTCCGGGCGGATGCCGAGGGCCGATCGGTATTCCCGGCGGAACGGGAGCGAGGCCCGGAGTTCGTCGACGACCGGGTCGCCGATGACGCGGGCGCGGGGAAGGGCTTCGGGGCAGCCGTGGCGCAGGCGGGCCAGCTGTTCGTCGTGGGAGAGCGCGATGGCGGAGGGGATGGGGAGGCCGTCGTGCAGGAGCCACTCGGCCGAGAGGCCGAAGGCCTCGGAGCGGGTGCCGGGGCCGCTGCCGGGGGTGGGCGCGGGTCCGCTCCCGGCGCCCTCGACGCCTGCTCCCGGTTCCGGATCCTTGCTGAGTTTCTTGTTGTACCCGGCGCCGTGGGCGCAGCCGATGAGCGGGGCGGTGACTTCTTCCAGGGGGCCGCCCCGGCTGGTGCTCATCGCCAACTGGAATTCCGCACCCCGGTCCCGAGCCTGCTCCCAGGGCAGGAAACCCAGTTCGTGGTCGGCGATGAACTCGGCGATCCCGTTGCCGAAGGCCGATGACCCGGTGCAGGTGAACACCACCGCCACGCGCGGGTCCCCCTCGAACACCGCGAGGAGATCCAGCAGCCGGGTCGCGGAGGTGACGTTGTGGATGACGCCGAGCACCTTGCGCACGGCGGGCACCGTCTCCCACGCCCGCGCGGACCGCACGGACGGCCGCTGATCCCCCTGCACCCGCATCACTCGCCTTCGTGTTCCCCCGTCGGTGCGCTCAGCTTACGGAGCCGGGCCGTTCGGCTTCCGCGCGCTGTGGACCGTCGACGTCGTGAAGTCGTGGGCGGTGTGGGCTCGTTGCTCGCGGAACCGGGTGGGTTGGGGGAGGGTGGGGGCGGGAGTGTCCCTCTGTCGTAGACCGGAGACCGTGCATGCTGGACATCGCCGAAGAACTGCACCGGTGGGTCGGGCAGGGGCGTGACTTCGCCGTCGCCACCGTCGTGGCGGTCGGGGGGAGTGCGCCGCGGCAGCCGGGGGCGGCGCTCGCCGTCGACGGTGCGGGGGCCGCGATCGGTTCGGTATCCGGTGGGTGCGTGGAGGGTGCGGTGTACGAGCTGTGCCGGCAGGCGCTGGAGGACGGGGAGACCGTTCTGGAGCGCTTCGGGTACAGCGACGACGATGCCTTCGCGGTGGGTCTGACCTGCGGTGGGGTCGTCGATGTCCTGATTGCTCCGGTTCTGGTGGGCAGCCCCGCCCGGGCGGTCTTCGAGGCCGCATTGGCCGCCGCTGCCGGGGGTGAGGCGGCCGCGGTCGCCCGGGTCGCCGAGGGGCCGGCCGAGCTGATGGGGCGCGCGCTGCTGGTGCGCGCGGACGGTGCGTACGAGGGCACGCTCAAGGGCCGTCCCGAGCTGGACCGCACGGTGGCCGAGGAGGCGCGCGCCATGCTGGACGCGGGGCGGACCGGGACGCTGGAGGTGGGGGCCGACGGTGGGCTGTGCGGGCGTCCGGTCACCGTGCTGGTGGAGTCGAGCGTGCCGGCGCCGCGGATGATCGTGTTCGGGGCGATCGATTTCGCTTCGGCTCTGGTGCGGGTGGGGAAGTTCCTCGGGTACCACGTGACGGTGTGCGACGCGCGGCCGGTGTTCGCCACGCGGAACCGTTTCCCCGAGGCCGATGAGATCGTGGTGGACTGGCCGCACCGGTACCTGGCGTCCACCGGTGTGGATGCCCGTACGGTGCTGTGCGTGCTGACGCACGATGCGAAGTTCGACGTACCGCTGCTGGAACTGGCGCTGCGGCTGCCCGTGGCCTATGTGGGTGCGATGGGTTCGCGGCGCACGCACGAGGACCGCAACGCGCGGCTGCGCGAGGTGGGTGTCACCGAGCGGGAGCTGGCCCGGCTGCGTTCGCCCATCGGTCTGGATCTGGGGGCGCGTTCCCCGGAGGAGACCGCGCTGTCCATCGCGGCGGAGATCGTCGCCAGTCGGCGCGGCGGCAGCGGACGCGCCCTCACCGGCGCCCACACACCGATCCACCACGACGGCCCCGCGCCCGTGGTCGGGCGGATAGGCGCCGTCGCCTGACGCGCCGGGGCGATGCTCGCCCCGGCTCGTAACGGCCCGCGCCCTCAGCCGCTCTTCGGTACGGACGGCGGGTGGCCCGGGTACACGTGCGCCGGGGTGGCGATGGCGGTCAGCGCCTCGCCGAAGAAGGCGGTCGGCTCCTTCCCCGCGTGCGGGACGTCGGTGTTGAGGAGGACGACCAGGGTGGCCCCGGCCTGCGGAAGGTGGACCGTCAGGCTTTCGTACCCCGGGATCGAGCCGTTGTGCCCGATCCAGCCCTGGACGTCGAAGATGCCCAGCCCGTAGCCCGCGCCGGGGATGCCGGTCGGGGTGGTCTTCAGGCGCTCGGCCTGGGTCGCGGGCGTCAGCAGGGCGCCGGTGGCGAGGGTGCGGGCCCAGCTGCGCAGGTCCCGCAGATCGGAGATCATCGCGCCCGCGGCCCAGCTCCACGACGGGTTCCAGCCGGTGGCGTCCACGACCCCTTCGGTCGTGCCCGAGGGGGTGGACTGCTCGGTGTAACCGTGCGCGTGGGGGTCGGGGAACTCGGCGCCGGTCGGGAAGAGCGTGCGGTGGAGCCCGGCCGGGGCCAGTACGTCGTCGGCGATGACGTCGTGCAGCGGCCGCCCGGTGATCTTCTCCACCACCAGGCCGAGCAGGATCAGGTTGGTGTTGGAGTACGCGAACCGCGCACCCGGCGCGAACTGCACCGGGTGCGCGAAGGAGTAGTCGAGCAACTGCTGCGGCGCGAGCGGCTCGCGGGGTTCGGTGTCGAGCACGCGGTTGAAGTCGTCGTCCTCGCTGTAGTTGAAGAGGCCGCTGCGCATGCCCGCCAGTTCGCGCAGGGTGATGCGGTCGCCGTTCGGCACTCCCTTGACGTACCGGCCGATGACGTCGTCCAGGCCGGCCTTCCCCCGGTCGACCAGCCGCAGGAGGGCGGTCACCGTGAACGTCTTGGTCTCGCTGCCGATACGCATGAGGAGGCCGGGGTCCATGGGAGCACGGGTCGCCTCGTCCGCCACGCCGAAGGCCCGGACGTAGCTGCCCTTGCCCGGGGCCCACAGCCCCACGATCACGCCCGGCGTCCCGGTCTTCCGCATCGCCCCGCGCACGGCCGCGTCCAGCCGCGCGGCGACGGCGGGCGTGAGCCGGGGGAAGTCCGTCCCGGCGTCGGGGGAGGGCGGCGGGTCGGTGGCGGCGGACCGCGGGGGAGCGGGCGCGGCGTACGCGGACCCGGCCACCGTCGGGACGACGAGCAGGGCCGCGGCCGCGCCGCTCACGCAGGCGCGGCGCAGGCGCGTACGGGTGGGCGTGCGCAGGCGCGTACGGCCGGGCGTGCACGCCCGCGCACCGCCCGGCCCGCAGGTCGGCTCGCTGGTCGGCTGCACTGCACGGCCTCCTGTCGGCCGACGGTCAGGGCGACATCATCCGCGCGGGCCCACGTCGTCCACGTCATCCGCGGCACCACGGCATCAGCGGCATCCCAGTAGGTCCGCATCATCAGCGTAGGTCCCCGTCCCGCCGGTCGCGCGACGGACGTACGCGCCCCGCCCCGCCGGTCGCGCGACGGGACGCACGCGCCTACGGCCGCGTGATGCGCACCTGGTAGCCGCCGGTGCGCAGCTCGCCGACCACCGAAATGCTGATGCCCGCCGCCTCGTCGGTGAAGGTCTCGCCCGGCTTGTACGGCGCGTCCGAGAGTTCGCCGTGCACGTTGGAGCGCCGGGTGCAGCCGCCGCTCGCGGCCGCGCTGTCGGCGACGGTGACCGGGCCGCGGCCGGTGTCCACCTCGGAGTCCACCTTGTAGATGAGGACCCCCGGCTTGCAGACGGCCTCGTCGTTCCCGGCCTGGGTGCGCACCTCGACGGCGTAGCCCGCGCTCTCGGAGGTCGGCACGAAGGCCAGTTTGGTGCCGCCCTCGACGGCGAGCGGGGTCAGGACGTGGTCGCTCGTGCCGGACTTGGCGGCGCAGCTGATCTGGTTCGCGTCCAGCCAGCCGAGCTTCCACTTGTGCCAGCCCAGCAGGTCGTTCCCGGCGCCCCAGTCCTCGCTCATGATGTCCCAGTGGCCGACCGCGCCGCCGCCGTCCTGGGTGTAGAGGTCGGGGAGCCCGAAGACGTGGCCGTTCTCGTGCGGCAGCACCCGGTAGCCCGTCTCGCGGTAAGAGCCGGAGCCGTCGTCCTGGCGGCTGTAGATGAAGGACGTGTTCGCGAGCGGCACGCCGTCCGCCATCGGCGCCTCGCCGTTGCCGGAGAAGGTCACCGAGAGCACGGTGTCGAGGGCGGAGGGGCCGGCGTTCGGCGTGACCAGGATGTTGATCAGGTCGTACCGGCTGAAGTCCACCTGGGGGTCGGCGGCGCGGGCTATGTGCTCGACGAGCCGGCGGTATCCGGGCTCGTAGGCGGAGCCGCGTTCGATGCCGTACGCCGCGAACGGCATCGGCATCCGCAGCCAGCCGCGTATCGGAGCCTCGGGCTTGTAGCTGAGCCGCCCGTACGAGCTGGCGCGGAACCAGTCGGAGGTCTGCGGGAAGAATTCGGCCAGCCGGTCGAGGGCCGAGCCCTCGCCCTTGGCGTCCGGGAAGTCGATCATCAGGTTCAGTGCCCGGACCTCCCCGGTGGAGCGGGAGTACCCGGGCGCCGTCGGCAGGCCCTCGGACATCTGCACGCCCATGGCTCCGGAGATCCGGCAGGGCGCGAGGGCCGATTCGTTCGACGCGGCCGAGGGACCGGCGGCGGTGTGCGCCCGGCCGGATATACCGACGCTCGCGGTCGCCGAGATGCCTATGGCGACGACGGTGAGGCCGATGTAGGCGCTCGCGCGACGGGGTGTGCGTATCCGGTGGCGGGTCTGCGGCATGGACAGCGCCTTCGGCTCCGCGGCAGCCGGCCGGGTCCGGTCTGCGCTCTGTTCGCTCACCCTCCGACGGGTACGACGCGCCCGCCCGCCGGGAGCGGCCATCCGGGCACGGAGCACCGAAGAGGGGGTGACGCAGGTCACATGCGAGGGTGAAATAAGCGGGGACCGAATCCCCGTTTGCACGGGGGTGGACGTAAGCGGGGACTGACTCCCCGGTTACGACGCAGCATCGGACCTACGACGTCAGGGAGGCCAGGAGTGAAGCGTTCGTCGACTGCCCCGTCCGCGGAGCCGGCGGCTCCGGCCGCCCTGCCGGACCTGTCGCGGGCCCTGGCGCCCGCGCGGTGCGCCGCGTCCGCCACCGGCGAGCGGGTGCCCCGGCCGCGCGCCGACGCCGTGCGCAACCGGGAGCGGATCCTGCTGGCCGCCCGTGAGATGTTCGTCGAGTTCGGGGCGCAGGCTCCGCTGGACGAGATCGCGCGGCGCGCGGGCATCGGCAACGCCACCCTCTACCGGCACTTCCCCGAGCGGTCGGACCTCGTCCACCAGGTCGTGCTCTTCGTCATGGACCGGGTCGCCGCCCATGCCGAGGACTCGCTGGCCGCGACGCGCACCGGAGCCACCCAAGTCGCCGAAGCCATCGACGCCTTCGAAGCGCTCTGCCGCTTCACGCACGCCGCCGCCGACGAGCGGATCGGCGCCCTCTGCCCCATGCTCGGCGGGGACTTCGACCGCGAGGACCCCGAACTCCTGGCCGCGCGCGACGTCCTGGAGTCGGCCGTCGAGCAACTCCTGGCGGTGGGGCAGCGCACCGGGCTGGTGCGCACCGACATCGCCGTCGGCGATCTCATGGTCGCGCTCTCGCAGCTCAGCCGCCCGCTGCCCGGCATCGTCTGCCTGGACGCGGACCGCTTCGCGCACCGGCACCTCCAGCTCTTCCTGGACGGGCTGCGCGCTCCGGGCCGCTCCGAGCTGCCGGGTTCCCCCGCCACGCTCGAAGACCTGAGGCGGAAGACCATGTGACGCCCGGGCCGCGCCGGTTCAGCGTCGGGCTCGCCGCCCGGAACACCATCTTTTCTTTTCGAGTCATTCCGCACCTTTAAGTCATTCCGCACCGTGAAGTGGGTACCTCCATGTCCAAAACAGCCGCGAGCCTGCCGCAGGCCGACCCCAGTCGCTGGCGGGCGCTGGTCTTCATAGCCCTGGCGCAGCTGATGGTCGTCCTCGACGCGACCATCGTGAACATCGCCCTGCCGTCCGCCCAGCAGGACCTCGGGATCTCCGACGGCAACCGCCAGTGGGTCATCACCGCCTACGCCCTCGCCTTCGGCGGTCTCCTCCTCTTCGGCGGCCGCATCGCCGACCTGTGGGGCCGCAAGAACGCCTTCGTCGTCGGCCTCATCGGCTTCGCCCTGGCCTCCGCGCTGGGCGGCGCCGCGAACGGCGAAGCGATGATGCTGGGCGCCCGCGCCCTCCAGGGCGCCTTCGGCGCGCTCCTCGCGCCCGCCGCGCTCTCCCTCCTCGCGGTGATGTTCACCGACGCCAAGGAGCGGGCCAAGGCCTTCGGCATCTACGGTGCGATCGCGGGCGGCGGCGGCGCCGTCGGCCTGATCCTCGGCGGATTCCTCACCGAATACCTGAACTGGCGCTGGACCTTCTTCGTCAACATCCCCTTCGCGATCATCGCGGCCGTCGGCGCCTGGCTGGTCATCCGTGAGCCCGCGGGCACGCGCAACCGGTCCGCCCTCGACATCCCCGGCGTGGTCCTGTCCACCCTCGGTCTCGTCTCCCTCGTGTACGGGTTCACCCGCGCCGAGGCGAACGGCTGGACCGACCCGCTCACCGTGGGCCTCTTCGTCGGCTCCGTCGTCCTGCTCGGCGCCTTCGTCCTCGTCGAGTCCAAGGTGAAGTCCCCGCTGCTGCCGCTGCGCGTCCTGATGGACCGCAACCGCGGCGGTGTGTACCTCTCGCTGGGCCTGGCCGTCATCGCGATGTTCGGCCTGTTCCTCTTCCTGACCTACTACCTCCAGGTCGTGAAGGGCTTCTCGCCGGTCAAGACCGGCTTCGCCTTCCTGCCGATGATCGTGGGCATGATCACGGGCTCCACCCAGATCGGCGCCCGGCTGATGACCCGCGTCCCGCCGCGGCTGCTGATGGGCCCCGGCTTCCTGGTCGCCGCCTCCGGCATGCTGCTGCTGACGCAGCTGGAAGTGGACTCGTCCTACCCCGCGCTCATCCTTCCGGCGCAGTTGCTGCTGGGCCTCGGCATGGGCTCCGCGTTCATGCCGGCGATGTCGCTGGCGACGTACCGGGTGAACCCGGCCGACGCCGGCGTGGCCTCCGCGATGGTCAACACCTCTCAGCAGGTCGGCGGCGCGATCGGTACCGCGCTGCTGAACACGATCGCCGCCTCCGCCACCACGGCGTACCTGACCGCGCACGCCGCCGAGGCGGCCGGTGGCGGCGCGGCCGCCAAGCTGGTGCAGGCCCGCGCCATGGTCGAGGGCTACTCCTCGGCGATCTGGTGGGCGGTCGGCATCCTCGTCGCCAGTTCGCTCATCGCGCTGACCCTGATCAACACGGGCCGCCCCGACACCGGGGTCGCGGCCGCCGGTGAGGGCGCGGACGCCGAGGCCGAGGCCCGGATCCCGGTCATCGCCCACTGACCCGGGGACCCGCCGCCGCGCGGGGCACGACCGCGGAATGACCGAAGGCCCCCGCCCCGTTCACCAGAACGGGGCGGGGGCCTTCGTCGTCTTCGGGCGCGTATCCGGCAATCCGGTCATCCGCGCAGGCAACCAGATGCGGTGCCGGGCCGTCTTCGGGGCAGAAGGGCTACGGACGCACGGGCCGGGGGTACGCCGACACGTGCGCCGGGCGGTACGCCGACACGTGTGACGGCTGTCTCACCCGGCGTGGGGCGGCCCGTCCCGGCGGAAGGCGGCGGGGTGCGCGGGCCGGCTCCCGCCCCGGCCTGACCTGCACCTCTGCGGGATCCGACGCCGCCGCGCACTGCCCTGCGCGCGTTCGTGGCGGGGCAGGATACTGCAAGATCTCGAAAAAAGGACGCGCCCCGGGAATTCTGTCCCGATTCCAGTCGTTGTTTCCTTCGGATGCGGGCACTCGGGAGAGTGTCCGGCCCAGTAGGAGCCGCAGTACCGCGACCGAACTCATCGCAAGGGAGCACGCATGGCAACCCGCGCCGTCGCCCGTCGTCAGTCCTCCAGTTCCGGCAGCGCGCGCGCCGTGGGCGGGGAGATCGCCGATCGCGACCTGGTCGGCATGTACCTGGACGAGATCGCGCGCACCCCGCTGCTCGACGCGGCGAAAGAAGTCGAGCTGTCCCAGATCATCGAGGCGGGCGTGTACGCCCAGCAGATCCTCGACGGCCGGATAGAGAGGGAGGCAGACGGGCTCCGTCCGCTCCCCACCAAGCAGGAGCTGGAGGCGCTCGCCGCCGAGGGCGAGCGGGCCAAGGAAGTCTTCATCCGCTCCAACCTGCGCCTGGTCGTCGCGGTGGCGCGGCGCTATCCGCGCAGCGGCCTGCCCCTGCTGGACCTGATCCAGGAGGGCAACGCGGGGCTGGTGCGCGCGGTCGAGAAGTTCGACTACGCGAAGGGCTTCAAGTTCTCCACGTACGCCACGTGGTGGATCCGCCAGGCCGTCACCCGCTCCATCGCCGACCAGTCCCGCACGATCCGCCTGCCCGTGCACCTCGTCGAGGAGCTGGGCCGCATCCGCCGGGTGCAGCGCGAGTTCAACCGGGAGAACGGCCGGGACCCGGAGCACGCCGAGATCGCCGCCGAGCTGGACACGACCGAGAAGCGCGTCGGCGACGTCCTGGACTGGGCGCGCGACCCGGTCAGCCTGAACATGGCGGTCGACGACGAGGGTGACACCCAGTTCGGGGACCTGCTGGAGGACACCTCCGCCGTCTCGCCGGAGCAGTCGGTCATGTCGCTGCTGCGGAGCGAGGAGCTGGAGGAGCTGATCGCCAAGCTCGACCAGCGCACCGCGTCGATCATCAAGATGCGGTACGGGATCGACGACGGCCGGGAGCGGACGCTGACGGAGGTCGGCAAGCGGCACGGGCTGACGCGCGAGCGGATCCGGCAGATCGAGAAGCACGGGCTGCTGGAGCTGAAGCGGATGGCCCGCGACACGGGCTTCGACGCGGTGGCCTAACCCCGGCCCCCTTCCCCCCATACCGCCCCGGCGCCTATCCCCCCAAGGTGCCGGGGCTTCCCCGTCCCCCCGCACGCCTTTTGCCTCCGGCGGGCCCTCAATCGCCGGGCGGGCTGGAGATGGCCCGGGGGACCCCAGCCTCGCCGGCGTTTGAGGCGCGGGTCCGGGCGGAGCCCGGGGCGTCGGCCGTCAGGCCGCTCTCGGTCGCCGTTGCCTCCGGCGGGCCCTCAAACGCCGGGCGGGCTGGAGGTGCCCCCGGCGGCCTGGAGGTGGCCCCACGGGCCCGACCTACCCAGCGGCCCCTCAAGCGCCCGGCGGGCCTGGAGCGTCCGGCAGGCCGGCGGCGTCCGGTGGGCCAGGGGTCCCCGCCCCCGCCGACAGCAGCCGTGCCCCCAGCGACCGCGCCGTTTCCGCCAGGGCCGGCGGGGACACGACCGTGAACGGGAGGCCCGTCAGGGCGAGTCGGGCCGCCAGCCATTCCGGCGCGTCGCCGCAGGCGAACCGGACGCGGCACCCGCCGACCCCGTCGGCCTCGGCCTCGGCCGCGCCCACCCACGCCGGCACCGCCTCCGCCGACACAGCGAAACGCAGCTCCACGTCGTACGTCTGCGCGGGCCCGCCCCGCAGCCCTCGTTCCACGAACGCGACCGCGTCCATCGGCAGCTCCCGCGGAGCGAACCGGGCCCCCGTCGCGAACGGCTCGCTCACCCGGTCCACCCGGAAGGTCCGCCAGTCGTCCCGGTCCAGGTCGAAGGCGACCAGGTACCACCGCCACCCGGTGCTGACCAGCCGGTTCGGCTCCACCAGCCGCCGCGTACCGGCCCCGTCCCGCGCCCGGTAGGCGAACCGCAGCCGCTCCCGCCCCGCCGTCGCCGACGCGATCGCCGTCAGCGTCCGCGGGTCGATGCTGGCCCCGTCCCCCCGCGTGAGCGCGACCGTGGCGGACTGCAGCGTGCCCACCCGGTGCCGCAGCCGCGAGGGCAGCACCTGCTCCAGCTTCGCCAGCGCCCGTACGGACGCCTCCTCGACCCCGTCGATCGCGTGCCCGGCCCCGGCCCGCAGCCCGACCGCGATGGCCACCGCCTCCTCGTCGTCCAGGACCAGCGGCGGCATCGCCGCCCCCGCCACCAGCCGGTACCCGCCCTCCGCGCCCAGCGTGGCCTCGACCGGGTACCCCAGGTCCCGCAGCCGGTCGATGTCGCGCCGGATGGTCCGCGCGCTGACGCCGAGCCGGCCCGCCAACTCGCTGCCCGGCCATTCGCGGGGCGTCTGGAGGAGGGACAGCAGGGTCAGCAGCCGTGCCGGGGTGTCGGTCATGGCGTCCACATTGCCAGGGAAATAGGACACCACCTGACCTACATGCCGTCTAGGTTTCTCCTCATGAGCACGGAGACCTCCAAGACATCGCCCGAGAACGAGACCGGGCCCGAACCAGCGGCAGCGCCCCCGACGGCGCCGGTAGCCGAGGAACGGGGCGAGACCCCACTGGACGCCAAGGCCGACCGGCGCCGCTGGCTGGCGCTCGCCATCGTCATGACCGCGGCCTTCATGGACCTGGTCGACGTCACGATCGTCAACATCGCGATACCCAGCATGCGGGGCGACCTGCACGCCTCGACCAGCGCCATCCAGTGGATCACCGCGGGCTACGCGCTCGCCTTCGCCGCCGGCCTGATCACCGGTGGCCGCCTCGGTGACATCTACGGCCGCAAGCGCCTCTTCCTGCTCGGCATCGCCGGCTTCACCGCCGCCTCGCTGCTGTGCGGGATCGCCGCCAACCCGGCCATGCTCGTCTCGTCGCGGCTGCTCCAGGGCGCGATGGCCGCCATGATGGTCCCGCAGGTGCTGGCCATCATCCACGTCACCTTCCCGCCGCACGAGCGCGGCAAGGTCTTCGGCATGTTCGGCGCGATCGTCGGCCTCGGCGCCGTCTCCGGTCCCATGCTCGGCGCGCTGCTCACCGAGTGGAACCTCTTCGGCCTCGAATGGCGGCCGATCTTCCTGATCAACCTGCCGGTCGGCATCGCGGGCGTGCTCCTCGGCCGCAAGTTCATCACCGAGTCCAAGGCGCCCAACGCCCTGCGCCTCGACCTCGTCGGCGTCCTCATCGCCACCGCGGGCATGGTCATGCTGATCTACCCCCTGACCCAGGGCCGCGAGAACGACTGGCCGCTGTGGGGCTTCCTGTGCATGGGCGCGGTCCCGTTCCTGATCGCCGGGTTCATCGCGTACGAGAAGTACAAGATCCGCAAGGACGGTTCGCCGCTCGTCGAGCTGTCCCTGTTCAAGGTCAAGAGCTTCGCGGCCGGCATCGCCGTCCAGCTCACCTTCGGCGTCGCCACCGGCATCTTCTTCCTCGTCTGGACGCTGTACATGCAGATGGGCCTCGGCTGGAGCGCGCTGCGCGCGGGCACCACCGGCATCCCCTTCTCGATCGCCGTCTCGGCCGCCGCGGGCCTCTCCGTGCAGAAGCTGGTGCCGCGCTTCGGCCGCAAGGTGCTCCAGGCGGGCGCCCTGACCATGGCCGCGGGCCTGCTCCTCTACATCTGGGAGTCGCAGCACTACGGCATGGGCATCGCCTCCTGGCAGATGGCCGCCCCGCTGGTGGTGATGGGCGTCGGCATGGGCCTGATCGTGGCGCCGCTGACCGACTCGGTCCTCTCCGAGGTGCCGCGCGAGCACGCCGGATCCGCTTCCGGCCTGATCAACAGCACGGGCCAGATGGGCAACGCGCTCGGCCTCGGCCTCACCTCGGTCGTCTACTTCGGCGTGATCGAGAACGACACGGTCTTCGGGCCGCCGTACGTCGAGGCCTTCCGCAGCGCGCTGTGGTGGGTGGTCGCCGTCCTCGTCGTGATCTTCGCGGTGATGTTCGCGCTGCCGCGCAAGCAGGCCGCCGTCCCCCACGAGGACGGCGCCGCCGGTGCCGTCGTGAGCGCCGACGGCGACGAAGAAGTCACCCTGGAGAAGGTCCCGGTCGCGTAGCTCGTCCGGACCGCGTCCACGGGCATGTCCGCCTTTGTTGGCGGGCATGCCCGTTTTCCTTTGTTTCAGTGCCGATCGGGCGTACCCTCGAAGAGAACCCACCGAGTCGGGCATCGAACGGACGTAAACCCACATGTACGCACCGGAGCGCCAACAGGAGATCCTCCGCCTGGCCCGCGAGGCCGGGCGGGTCGACGTCCTCTCCCTCGCCGAGCAGTTCCAGGTCACCGCCGAGACCGTACGCCGCGACCTCACCGCCCTGGACCGGGCCGGGCTCGTCCGCCGCGTCCACGGCGGGGCCATCCCGGCCGGGCGCCTCGACTTCGAGCCCGACCTGACCGAGCGCGAGGCCACCGCCGCCGACGAGAAGGACCGCATCGCGGCCGCCGCCCTCGCCGAGCTGCCCGCCGGCGGAAGCGTGATCCTGGATGCGGGCAGTACGGTCGCCCGGCTCGCGGCGGCCGTTCCGGTCGACACCGCCCTCACCGTGGTCACGCACGCGCTGCCCGTCGCCGCCCGGCTCGCCGACCACACCGGCATCGACCTGCACCTCGTCGGCGGCCGGGTCCGCCACCGCACGCGCGCCGCCGTCGACGCCTGGGCGCTGCGCGCGTACGCCGAGATCCGCGCCGACGTCCTCTTCCTCGCAACGAACGGCTTCACCGCCGAGGGCGGGCTCACCACCCCCGACCTCGCCGAAGCCGCCGTCAAGCGCGCCGCGGTCGCCGCGGCCCGCCGCGTCGTCGTCCTGGCCGACTCCTCGAAGTCCGGGCAGGAGCAGTTCGCGCGCTTCGCCTCCTTCGCCGAGGTCGACCTGCTCATCACGGACCGGGGCCTGGCCCCGGCACACAAGGCGGCGATCGAGTCCGCCGGTACGGAAGTCGTGCTCGTATGATCCTCACCGTCACCCCGAACCCCTCCCTCGACCGGACGTACGAGGTCCCCGCGCTGGACCGCGGCGGAGTGCTCCGCGCCACCGCCGAGCGGGTCGACCCCGGCGGCAAGGGGGTCAACGTCTCCCGGGCCGTCGCCGCCGCGGGCGTCCGTACGACCGCGGTCCTCCCGCTGGGCGGCGCCCCCGGCACCCTCATCGCCGAACTCCTCGGTGCCCAGGGCGTGGACGTCACCGCGGTCTCGATCACCGGCCAGACCCGCTCCAACATCGCCATCGCCGAACCCGACGGCACCCTCACGAAGATCAACGCGGCCGGTCCCGAACTCAGCGCAACCGAATCGCTCCTGCTCCTGGAGACCGTCCGCGGCTGCTCGGGCGGCGCCGACTGGATCGCCTGCTGCGGCAGCCTCCCGAGGGGCCTCGCGCCCGAGTGGTACGCCGAACTGGTCGCCCGCGCCCACGCGGCGGGCGCCCGGATCGCCCTCGACACCTCCGGCCCGGCCCTGACGGCCGCGCTGGCAGCCCGCCCGGACGTGATCAAGCCCAACGCGGAGGAACTCGCGGCGGCCGTCGGCCGCCCGCTGGCCACCCTGGGCGACGCGGTCAAGGCCGCCGAGGAGCTGCGGAGCCTGGGCGCCCGGGCGGTACTGGCCTCCCTCGGCGCGGACGGCCAGCTGCTGGTCGGCCCCGAGGGCACCTACCACGGCACGGCGAGCGTCTCGGCGGTACGCAGCGACGTGGGCGCCGGTGACGCCTCCCTGGCCGGTTTCCTGATCGCCGGGGGCACCGGGTCCGTGGCCCTCGCCTCGGCCCTGGCCCACGGCGCGGCCGCCGTCCAGCTTCCCGGCAGTGCCATGCCGACCCCCGCGGACCTGCGGCCGGACGCGGTGCGCGTCACCCGGGACGTCCCGCTGGACCTGCCCCTGGGCCTCCCCCTGGATCTGCCCCCGTCCGAACGGAGCGACGAGCGATGAGCGAACCGACCACGATGATCACCGCGGAGCTGGTCGATCTCGACCTCGCCGCCGACTCCAAAGAGGCGGCCGTCCGGTCGCTGGCCCGGCGGATGCTCGCGCTCGGGCGGGTCACGGACCTGGAGGGGTTCCTCGCGGACGTGGCGGCGCGGGAGGCGCAGATGCCGACCGGGCTGGAGGGCGGGATCGGCATCCCGCACTGCCGCAGTGCGCACGTGTCCGCCCCGACCCTCGCCTTCGGCCGGGCCCCGGCCGGGGTGGACTTCGGTGCGCCGGACGGGCCGGCGGACCTGATCTTCCTGATCGCCGCCCCCGCCGGGGCGGACGACGCGCACCTGACGATCCTGTCCTCGCTGGCGCGCCGCCTGATGCGCCCCGACTTCGTCGCGTCCCTCCGCACGGCCGCCTCCGCCCCCGAAGCGGCCCTGCTGATCGCCCCCGCCCCCGCCACCGATGCGACGCCCGTCGTCCCGGGCTCCGCCCGGACCCGCGCCTCAAACGCCGGCGAGGCTGAAAATGCCCCCGAGCCCGGGCCGGCCCAGCCCCTGCCCAAGGCTGCGGTGACCCGGCCCCACCCGGAGGCGGAGGCAGTGGCCCAGCCACATTCAGCCCGCCCGGCGTTTGAGGGCCCGCCGGAGGCAGCGCCAGCCGCCACCGATGCGACGCCCGTCGTCCCGGGCTCCGCCCGGACCCGCGCCTCAAACGCCGGCGAGGCTGAAAATGCCCCCGAGCCCGGGCCGGGCCGGCCCCTCCCCGAGGCTGCGGTGACCCGGCCCCACCCGGAGGCGGAGGCAGTGGCCCAGCCACATTCAGCCCGCCCGGCGTTTGAGGGCCCGCCGGAGGCAGCGGCGACCGGGAGCGGCGTGACGGCCGACGCCCCCGGGTTCAGGGTCGTGGCCGTTACTTCGTGTCCCACCGGGATCGCCCATACCTATATGGCCGCGGAAGCCCTGCAGCGGGCTGCCACCGCGGCGGGGATCGAGATCGCGGTCGAGACGCAGGGCTCGGCGGGGTTCACCCCGCTGGATCCCGCCGTCGTCGCGGCCGCCGACGCGGTCGTGTTCGCCCACGACGTGCCCGTCCGCGACCGCACCCGCTTCACGGGCAAGCCCACCGTCGACGTCGGCGTGAAGGCCGGCATCAACCGCCCGGCCGAACTCCTCGCGGAGGCCCGTGAGAAGGCCGTCCGCGGCGAGACGGGCACCGCACCGACCCCCGTGGAGCAGCAGCCGGCCGCCGAAGGAGAGGGCTACGGATCCAGGCTCCGCACCTGGCTCATGTCCGGCGTCAGCTACATGGTCCCCTTCGTCGCCGCGGGCGGCCTCCTCATCGCCCTCGCCTTCGCCATCGGCGGCTACGGCATCAACGAGGCCCCCTCCGTCGCCGACCACTTCGTCTGGACCGAGTCCGCCAGCTGGGCGGCCCTGCTCTTCCAGACCGGCGGTCTCGCCTTCGGCTTCCTCGTGCCCGTGCTCGCCGGCTACATCGCCTACGGCATGGCCGACCGCCCCGGCCTGGTCCCCGGTTTCGTCGGCGGCGCCGTCGCCCTCACCATCGACGCCGGCTTCCTCGGCGGGCTGATCGCCGGCCTGATAGCCGGTGGCACGGTCCTCGCCGTCCAGCGGGTGAAGGTCCCGGCCGCACTGCGCGGGATCATGCCGGTGGTCGTGCTGCCGCTCCTCGGCTCGGCCGTCACGGCCTTCCTGATGTTCCTCGTCGTCGGCAAGCCGGTCGCCTCGCTCCAACGGGCCCTGACCGACTGGCTGTCCGGCCTCTCCGGCGCCAACGCGGTCATCCTCGGGATCGTCCTCGGCATGATGATGTGCTTCGACCTCGGCGGCCCGCTCAACAAGGTCGCGTACGCCTTCGCCATCGGCGGTCTCGCCACGCCCAACGAGGGCAGCCTCAAGGTCATGGCCGCCGTGATGGCCGCGGGCATGGTGCCGCCGCTCGCCATGGCACTGGCCACCACCGTGCGCGGCCGACTCTTCTCCACGACGGAGCGGGAGAACGGCAAGGCGGCATGGTTCCTGGGCGCGTCGTTCATCAGCGAGGGCGCCATCCCCTTCGCCGCGGCCGACCCGCTGCGGGTGATCCCGGCCTCCATGGTGGGCGGCGCGGTCACCGGCGCCCTCTCGATGGCCTTCGAGTGCACCCTGCGCGCCCCGCACGGCGGCATCTTCGTCATCCCGCTGATCGGCAACCCGCTGCTCTACCTGATCGCGATCGCCGCCGGTACGGGCGTCACGGCGGGCCTGGTCATCCTCCTCAAGGGCATCCGCCGGGCGGGCGGCGGGGCCACCGCGCAGACCCCGGCGCAGACTCCCGCGGAGGCAGCCGCCGAGACGAAGGCACCGGTCACCGCCTGAACCCCGGCCCCGGGCCGTCTCACCTCACCCGCGCGCGGAGCTCCATCGCTCCGCGCGCGGCCGTCTCGCTCTCGTAGACCTCGCACATGTGCCGCCCGTCGGGCGTGGCGGTGTGCTCGACCTCCCACAGGCTCAGCTCGCTCCCGTCCAGCAGGACGAAGGCGTGCTCGTAGAGGCTGAAACCGGCGCCCCGGCCGTCCGCGAGGCACTGCCGGGTGCCGAACGCCTGGGTGATCCGGTGCGCGTACGCCGAGGTCAGCCGGTGCGCGACCGCCTCGCCCGGCCGGTCGGTGTTCTCCGCCCGGCGCAGCACCCGGCGGGCGTGGTCAGCGGACTGCTCCACCGCGTACTCCCGGTGCGGCCGCACCGGCGCGGACGCCGCGAAGAGGCTGCCGAGCACCTGGTCGCCGAGACCGCTCTCGGCCTCCTCCATCAGCGTGAAGTCCCGCACCGCCGCGGGGTCCTCGCCGAACAGCCGGACCGCGGCGAGGGCGGCCTCCGCCTTGCTGGTGAAGATCTCGTGCCGGGTCGCCCGGTCGTGCTCCAACCGGTAGGCCAGCTCCCACAGCGTGACGGAGCCGCCGTCGGCGAGCAGGTAGGCGTGCCGGCGCGTCTCGCGCCGGTGGCCTGCCGCCGGGCCGTGCTGCGTGCTGTGGAGCGAGGAGCTGTGGGCGAGCGCCGTGCCGAGCCGCTCGACCAGGCGGTCCGGCAGGTCGAAAGAGTTGAGGGCGCGGCCCAGGAGTCGCTCGACGTGCGCCTCGGTTGTCTCGTACGGATCGCTCAAGGTGGGTCTCCAGGCCGTCGCAGCTTGTCACGTCGCGGAAGCTCAACGTAGCCCCTGGCTCTGACATCACGTCCGGGGTTCGGTAAAACGTCCGGGAAGTGCCCGGTGTTCCCGGCACTCCATCCGGTCAACTTCCGTGCGAACAGCCCCGGTTCGCCATGATCCGTACCGAAGTGCGGGACTATGGCCCGTATGGCAACGAATACAGTGGGCGTCCCCCGCCAGCAGGGGCCGGCCCGCGGTCGACACGAAGGCGAGCCGGGCGAACCGGTCGCGGCCCCCCGCGCACTCGCCTGGCTGCTGGTTCTCACGGGAGCGGCCGGGCTGCTCGCCTCGTGGGTGATCACCCTCGACAAGTTCCTCCTGCTGGAGGACCCGGACTTCAAGCCCGCGTGCAGCCTCAACCCGGTGGTGTCCTGCGGCAGCGTCATGCAGAGCGACCAGGCGGCGGCCTTCGGCTTCCCGAACCCCATGCTGGGGCTGGCCTGTTACGCCGTGGTGCTGTGCACCGGCGCGGCCGTCCTGGCCGGTGCCCGCCACCGCGGCTGGTTCTGGCTCGGGCTGAACGCGGGCACGTTCTTCGGCGTCGGCTTCTGCACCTGGCTGATGGTGCAGTCGCTGTACGAGATCAACGCGCTGTGCCTGTGGTGCTGTCTGGCCTGGGTGGCGACGCTGCTGATGTTCTGGGCCGTCACCGCGCACACCGTCCGCAGCGGCATCCTGCCCGCCCCGGCTCCGGTCCGGACCTTCTTCACGGAGTTCGGCTGGGCCCCGCCCGCCCTGCACGTCGGCGTGATCGGGATGCTGATCTTCACGCGCTGGTGGGAGTTCTGGACCGGCTGAGCGCGCTGGACCGACCGCAACCGCCCCACGACGGGCGAGGGCCCCGGCAGCTGGACGCTGCCGGGGCCCTGTCACTTCGCTCCACGGGCGCGGGGGCCCGGACCGGAATCGAAAGCGGTGATCAGCTGCCCGCGGAGAGGTTGCCCGAGAGGACCGGGATGTTGTCCAGGATGTGCGACAGGGACTCGTCGCCCTTCGCCTGGGTCGAGTTCTCGGTGCACTGCTGGTTCATCGGGTTGGACAGGACGTTGATGTCCTGGATGCCGACGTTGACCAGGGCCACCAGCGACTGGGCGTTGATCTTGGCCGGCAGGCCGATGCAGGGCTTGTTGGCGGAGCCCTGGACCAGGCTGAGCTGCGGGCTCATGTCGCCGGTGGTCTTCTGGTTGCCGTACACCTGCGAGGCGCCGTTGCCGTTGACGGTGTTGACGCCGTTGTCGTTGCCGATGGCCAGGGCCGGGGCGGCCGTGGCGACACCCGCGGTGAGCACGGACGCGCCGATCAGGGTGGCCTGGACGAGCTTGTTCATCATGTTCCTTTTGTCGCACGAGTGCCCGCTAGTGGAGCGCCCTGATCAACTGCCCGGTCGCGGGGTTGGTTCCGCTGCTTCACTCAAACGGCCCGCACCGGGCCCGGTTTTCCCCAGCCCGGGTGAGAGCGCCCCGGACGCCTGCGCGAAGCCCGTACGCAGCCCTTAGTGGACGCGGTCCGGTTGCGGTCTGTTGAACCTATTAGCACGGTGGGTGAGAGAAGCGGACCCTCATGGTCCGATCTGGCCCGATCATCCGAAGGAACTGTCATGCACCGCATTAAGGCGTCCCGTGTCCGCATCCTCGTCCCGTCCGCCCTGACCGCGGTCATACTGCTCGGCGCCGCGGCTCCGGCGAGCGCGGTCGACGGCGGGAAGGCCGCCGAGCTCACCGAGCGGGTGGCCGCGGTCCAGCAGCAGATCGACGAGCGCGTCGCGGCGGCCGGACCCATCGACGACCTGCTCGCGACCCTCACCAAGACCCTCGAAGACCTGCTGAAGTCCCTGACGGGCCTGATCAAGCTCCCCGAGATTCCGGGGGTCAAGCTCCCGGACACGAAGGTCCCGGACGTCAAACTGCCCACCCTCCCCACCGTGCCCAAGCTCCCGGAGGTGCCGAAGGCGCCCGTCGTGGACGACAAGCTGGTGCCGGAGATCCCGGACGTGCCGGACATCCCGTTCCGCTAGCCGGAGCGGGGGCGGGGTCACGGTTACGACTATTGGTCTGAACAGGTGGGATTGCGTTCCGGGCCGTGTCGTTCGGGGAGTTGAACCGTTTCGCTCCATGTGAGCCCCGGTTCGGGGCAGGACATCGAACAGAAGGTGCAATTCCCATGAACTCTGCCAAGAAGGCCGCCCTGGTCGTGGCCGCGGCTGGTCTCGCCGCGGCCGGTGCCGCCGGTTCCGCTGCCGCCGACTCCTCGGCCGAGGGCGCGGCCGTGGGTTCCCCCGGTGTCCTGTCGGGCAACCTGGCCCAGGTCCCGATCCACGTGCCGGTCAACGTCTGCGGCAACTCCGTCAACGTCATCGGCCTGCTGAACCCGGCGTTCGGCAACGTCTGCGTCAACGACTGACGTCAGCCCCGCACGTAACCGTGGGCGCCACCGGCATCGCCGGTGGCGCCCACGGTCGTTCGTGCGCGGCGCGGTGGGATCAGTTGCTGCCGTTGTTGAGCTTCACGCCGCCCAGCATGGGCGTCAGCTGGGTGACCGTGTTGGCGGCGCCCAGCGCCTCCGTGGGTCCGGCGTTGCGCAGCTTGTTCACCTTCTGCGCGGTGCCCACCACCTTGCCGACCGTGTCGCCCTGCTCGGCCAGGCCGTTGCCCACCGTCTGGGGGAGCGAGGCGGAGATGGGCGCCGCCGCGTTGAGGACCTCGGTCGCACCGCCCGTCAGGCTCATGGGAGGCATGGCTCCCGCCTCGGCCGCGAAGGCGGGGGTCACGGCGCCGAGGGCGGCGACGGAACCGGCGAGCACGGCGGCGACCTTCGTGTACTTCATCGTCGAAATCCTTTTCCAGTGACGACCGTCGCGTCACTTTCGCCCTGCGTAACGATTACCCGCCGCTCCGGAAACTCTGTCGCCCGAACCGTCCGAAATTTCTCGAACACGGGCATGTGGCGGGGCGGAGATCAGGCCATGCGGAATCGGCCGGAGAATCCGAGGGGATTCTCCGGCCGACGTCTTTTCCGAATCTTTTCCGATGACCTTCACCGGGGCGCGCGGCCCGGTGTCAGGAGACGCGCGACCGCCGGTAGAGGATCGAACCGCCGAGCAGCAGGGCCGCTGCGAGGGCCGCCGCTGCGGCGGGCTGACCCGCCGCGCCGGTCTCGGCCAGCATCGGTCCCGTCATCGGGGCCCGGGCCGGGGTCTGCGGCGCGGGGGCCGGCAGCGTGACCGGGGCGGGCTCCGGGGCCGGGAGCAGGTGGATCGGCGCGTCGCCCGCCGGAGCGGCCGGGGGCTGGTCCGCCACGGGCGCGGCGGGACGTACGGCCCCGGGCGCGGGAACCGGCGCGGGGAGGGGTACCGCGGCGGGCGCGGGCGCCGGAGCGGGAGCCGTCTGCGGCGCCGGCGCCGCCGGGTGCTCGATCACCTGGCTGCCGTGCTGCGGCGGCCGGGGTCCCGGGGCTTCCTCGGGGGCCGGGGCCTCGTGGTGCACCGGGGCGGGCTTCGGCTTGGCGTGGGCGGGCCGGGGCGCGGGGCGCGGTGCGGGCGGCGCGTGGTGGGCCGCCGGGGCCGGGGTGGCCCGCGGGTGCTCGGCGCAGTCCTCGTCGGATCCGCCGCCGGGGCCGTCCGGCCGGGCGTGGGCACCCTCGGGCCGGCCCTGCCCGTGGTCCGGCCCGTGGTCTTGGCCGTGGTCCCGACCCTGGCCGTGGTCCGGCCCGTGGTCCTCGCCGCGCTGCTCCGGCACCCGGTGCTCCGGGGTCCGCTGCTCCGGCAGGCGGTGCTTGCCGCTGCCCGGGCGCTCGTCGTGGTGCCGGGGCTCCGCCGCCGGTGCGCGCTCGGCCCCCCGCTGGTGCTCGTCGAGGTAGCGCTCGAAGGCCTCGGCCTGCTCCGGGCTGAGGTAGCGCTCGTACGCGGCGCGCTCGCCGTGGTCGGAGTGGTGCGCCCCGCCGTCGGTGGTCACGCAGGTGCCACCCATGGCCGGGTTCAGTCCGGCGCCCGCGTCCACGCTGTTGCCGCAGACGTTCGGCGAGAACGTGACCGGTACCGAGATGCTGTTGCCGGCCAGCACGCCCGGTGAGTGAGCGACCTCGGCCGCGGCTCCCGTGTGCGCGTACGCGGCGCCGGTCGCGATCGACAGCAGGCTCGACGCGGCCGCGGCCGTGAGCACTCCCTTGCCCAGTACCTTTCGGCTCAGTACCTGTCGCATGGGTCCTTCCCTGTCTACCGGCGAGGCCGCCGGTGCTGAATCGGAGGTGGCCCCGGAGTGCACCGCCGTGCACTCCGAGGCCACCCCGAGGAGGTCTGCCCTTGCGGGCTCAAGCGCTTCGTCAGGCGTTGACGCAGGTGTTGCCGAACGCCGGGTTGAGCAGCGCGATCACGTTGACCGTGTTGCCGCAGACGTTGACCGGGATGTGGACCGGCACCTGGAGCAGGTTGCCGGACAGCACGCCGGGGGAACCGACGGCCGCACCGTGGGCGTCGGCGTCGGCCATGGCGGGGGCGGCGGCACCGACGGCCATCAGAACGCCGGCGGCCAGCACAACTGCCTTCTTGTACGTCATGAGAATTTAGATCCTTTCCCGCAGAGGCGTGTCCACTGCATGGATAACAACGAGCCGCCCGGGGAAAAGAAACCGCAGAAACCGCAGAAATCGCAGGAATCCCAGGAATCGAAAGAAGTCGCCGGAGCCGGAAAATTCCGGTATCCCGCCGCGGCCGACCGGGCCGAATTCGCGGGTCCGTACATTTCCGGGACGCGGAGCGGACGCAAGGCGGGGCCGCCGCGACCCGAAGGTGCGGCGGCCCCGACTGCGTGTCCTTCGGTCAGCTGCCGTTCGAGACGTTGCCCGAGAGGACCGGGATGTTGTCCAGGATGTGCGACAGCGGCTCGTCGCCCTTGGCCTGGGTGGAGTTCTCGGTGCACTGCTGGTTCATCGGGTTGGACAGGATCGGGATGTCCTGGACGCCGACGTTCACCAGGGCCAGCACCGACTGCACGTTGGCCTTGGCCGGCAGGGCGATGCAGGGCTTGTTGAGGGAGCCCTGGACCAGCGCCATCTGCGGGCTCATGTTCCCGTAGGTGGCCTGGTTGCCGTAGATCTGGGCGGAGTTGTTGCCGTTGGTGGTGTTGACTCCGTTGTCGTTCCCGATAGCCATCGCCTGCGGGGCCATGGCCGCGCCCATGCCCACGACGGAGGCGGCAACAGCCGCGGTGGCCATCATCTTCTTGATCACAATCGTCCCTTTTCTGCAAGATTGCCCGGTACAGGAGCACCCGGAACAACTGTCGCCAACCGCGATGGGTTGCGTCGATTCACCCGGATGCCGACGTTTCGGGCGGTGCGGTTGACGGTCAGGCGTTCACACAGGTGGCGCCGAAGGCGGGGTTCAGCACGCCGATCAGGCTCGCGGTGTTGCCGCAGACGTTCACCGGGACGTCGACCGGGACCTGGAGCAGGTTGCCGCTCAGGACGCCGGGGGAACCCGTGGCCGCGCCCTGCGCGGAGGCACCGTCCCCACCGTGGGCGGAGGCGAGGCCCGCGCCGCCCATCAGCACCGCCGCGCCCGTCGCGGCCAGCGTGGCGCCGCGCATCAGCCTCTTCTTCATCTCCGTTTTCCCTTTCGGCTCGAACAATGGTGCACCCCCATAACGACGTCCCATCCGCAAGGGTGCGTGGTATCGCCCAAAAGGCCGTACGCGCGAGTCCGGCGTGATTTCCAGCTTGATTTCTGACAAAGTTCACTCCTGTTTTGTTCCCTTGATCGAAAAATGGAGACAGGGTCATGGGTTCCTCCCGCAGAATCCTCGGTTCGCTCGCCCTGCTGTCCTGCCTCGCCCTTTCAATGAACGTTTCTGCGGCCGGTGCCGCCGGCCCCCCGACGGCTCCCGCCGGGCGGGAAATGGCCCGTATCCCCTTCACTCAGCGCTACCAGGCCGAGCTGCACGGCGGTCTCGTACGGGCCTCCAACGCGGGCATCAGCTGCCGCGGGGAGGAGCCCGCCCAGGCCGCCTCGTGCGACGAGGTCAAGCGGGGGGCGGCGGGGGTCAACAGCGATTTCGAGATGTTCTACAGCGAGGTCGACAAGGACCCCGACACCTACAACTCCACCCGCGCCGAGCTGAAGATCCCGGCGGGGGCGAAGGTCGCCTACGCCCGGCTGTACTGGGGCGGGAACCTGCGCGTGGGGGAGCAGAAGCCGCCGGAGGACAGCGGCCGCGTGCTCGTCGCCGAACCGGGCGGCGCGTACAAGGAAGTGCTGGCGGACACGGTGATCGGGCACCGTTCCGACGCGGGCAGCGATGCCTACCAGGCGTCGGCCGACGTCACGCCGATGGTCCGCAAGGGGGGCACCGGGATGTGGACGGTGGCCCAGCTGAACATCGCCATGGGCAACTCGCCCGTGGGCGCGTGGGGCGGCTGGACGCTGGTCGCGGCCTACGAGCAGCCGCAGGAGCCGGTGCGCCGGGTGTCGGTGTGGGACGGCTTCGAGGAGCTGCGCGCCGGGGCCGGTGCGACGGCCGCGGAAACGGTGGAACTCGCCGGTCTGGACGCGCCCGCGGGGGCGTCGGGCCGGGTCGGGGTGGTCGGCTACGACGGGGACCGCGGGGTGCTCGGCGACTCACTCATGGTGACCGCGGACAGTGGTCGGCGGTTGAATCTGAGCGACGGTGAAAACCCCTTCAATGACGTGATGAATTCGACCATCACCGATTTCGGGCATTCCACGTCGGTACGACAGCCTGAAAATATGAATAATCTCGGATATGACGCGGACGTGTTCGACCTGAGTCCCGCCCTGTCCGGTGGTGCCCGCAACCTGACCTTCAGGTTCACGGGCGAAAACCAGGGTCATTTCCTCGGCGTGCTCTTCGTTCAGACCGACGCGCGCCGCTGATCGCAGGAGACCGCTCCACGTGCCGTCAGAACCAGTGCCGGAGCATGTGTCAGAACATGTGACCGTCTTCCATCTCGTCCAGCCCGTGGAGGGCGGTGTCGCCCGGGTCGTCATCGACCTCGTCCGCGCCCAGACCGCCGCCGGCCTGCGCGCCGTCGTCGGCTGCCCGCCCGGCGGGCAGCTCGCCGACGGCGCCCGGGACGCCGGAGCCGAGGTGGTCACCTGGCGGGCCGGCCGGGCCCCGGGGCCCGGGCTCGCCGCCGAAATCAGCGGCGCCGCCCGGCTGGTCCGCCGGATCCGCCCCGACCTGCTGCACGCGCACAGCGCCAAGGCCGGCCTGGCCGGCCGGCTCGCCGTGCGCGGCGCGCTGCCCACCGTCTTCCAGCCGCACGCCTGGTCCTTCGACGCGGCGGGCGGCGCCACCGGAGCGCTCGCCCTGCGCTGGGAGCGGTTCGGGGCGCGCTGGGCCGACCGGGTGCTCTGCGTCAGCGAAGCCGAACGGCGCGCGGGCGAGTCGGCGGGCGTCCGGGCCCGCTGGTCCGTGATCCGCAACGGCGTCGACCTCCACCACTTCCGCCCCGACGGACGCGGCGGCGCCGACGAGAGCTCCCGGGCGGTGGACACGAAGGAGACCCGGGCCGCACTGCCGCTGCCCCCCGGCTTCGCGGACGGTGCGCCGCTCGCCGTCTGCGTCGGCAGGATCTGCCACCAGAAGGGCCAGGACGTGCTGCTGCGCGCCTGGCCTGAGCTGCTCGCCACGGTCCCGGGCGCGCGCCTGGCCCTGGTCGGCGACGGCCCCGACGCGGAGCGGCTGCGCCGGGCCGCCCCGCCCGGGGTGCACTTCGCCGGAGCCGCCGCGGACATCCGGCCGTGGCTTCGGGCCGCCGATCTCGTTGTACTTCCGTCGCGGTGGGAAGGGATGGCGCTCGCACCGCTGGAGGCGATGGCGTGTGGCCGCCCGGTCCTGGTCTCCGACGTGAGCGGCGCCCGCGAGAGCCTGCCGCCGGGCCAGGGCGCCCTGTGCCTGGTGCCGCCGGAGGACCCGACGGCGCTGGCCAAGGCGCTCGGCCTGCTGCTGGCCGATCCCCGGCTGCTCGCCGACCTGGGCGAGCGGGCGGGTCAGCACGCGCGGACGGACCTCGACGTGCGACGGACCACGGACGCGGTCACCGGTCTGTATCACGAACTGCTGGGCAGGCCCCGGCCCTTGAACCAGGAGCGCATCAGCCGATGACGATGGACAGCGCACACGCCCGGCCCACCGGGCAGAGCGGTACGGGGCCCGCGGGCACCACCGCCGTCCGGCGCTCCGCGACCGCCATCCACCCGCCGCGCGGCCCCAAGGCGGCACAGGCCCGCCCCGTCCTGCGGCCGCAGCGGGTCCGCCGCCGCGACGGGATCGGCCCGCTGCTGACCGCCGACGCGCTGGCCGCCGTACTCACCACGACCACGCTGCCCGGACTGGACCTGCCCGGGCAGGCGGCCGCCCCGATCGCGCTGCTCGCAGCCGCGCTGCACGCCCAGGCCGGGCTCTACCGGCCCCGCCTCGCACCCTCCGCACTCCTCGAACTGCCCGCGCTGGCGGGCCGGGCGACGGTGCTGTGGTGCGCGGTCGCCGCCGTCGTGGCCGCGGCCGAGCCGCACCGGGCCCTCGGCTGGAGCACCCTGCTCACCTGCGTCGGCCTGCAGTTCCTGCTGGCCTGCGCCGGGCGCGGAGTGGTCAACCAGATCCGCAGGCGCACGGCCCTGCGCTCCCCCCGCTCCGCCCTGGTCGTCGGACCCGGCGCCGGGGCGGGCGCGGTGGCCGGCGCCCTGCACGGACGGCCCGAGTACGGGCTGCGCCCGGTCGGCCTGGCCGACACCGGGGGCGGCGCCGACGACGTCACCGGGACCGGGCTGCCCGTCCTCGTCACCCACGAGGACATCCGGCGCGCCGTCATCCAGAACTCCGTGCGCCACGCGGTCTTCACCCGCCCGCCGGAGGCCGACGAGCGCACCGCCTCGCTGGTGCGGCTCTTCCACGACCACGGCTGCCGCCTGTGGCTCGCCGACCCGGCCGGCACCGCCAAGGTCACCGGCATGCGGGTGGCGCAGCCCGCCGACCACCTGTGGGGCTACTCCGTACAGCCGCTGCTGCCGCGCCCGGCCCGCCCGCTGGAGCGCTACGGGAAGCGGCTCATCGACTCCGCCCTCGCCGCCCTCGCGCTCTGCGCCGCCGCCCCCGTCATGGGCGCCTGCGCGCTCGCCGTACGGCTCAGCGACGGCCCCGGGGTGATCTTCCGGCAGGAGCGCGTGGGCCTGTACGGGCGCCCCTTCACCCTGCTCAAGTTCCGCACGCTGCGCCCGGCCGACGAGCACGAGTCGGCGACCCGCTGGACCGTCGCGAACGACAACCGGATGGGCCCCGTCGGCTCCTTCCTGCGCAAGTCCTCGCTGGACGAGCTGCCCCAGCTGTGGAACGTGGTGCGCGGTGACATGAGCCTGGTCGGCCCCCGGCCCGAACGGCCCTTCTTCGTCGCGAAGTTCGCCAGCATCCACCCCGGCTACGAGGCCCGCCACCGGATGCCCGTCGGCATCACCGGCCTGGCCCAGATCAACGGCCTGCGCGGCGACACCTCCATCGAGGACCGGGCCCGCTTCGACAACCACTACATCGACACCTGGTCGCTCTGGCAGGACCTGTGGATCCTGGCCCGCACCGCGGCCTCCTTCTTCCGCTTCCGGCTGGGAGGCAGCTGAGCATGAGCACCGCCCTCGCCCCGTCCCCGGTCCGCTTCGACCTCCCGGGCGCGCTGCGCCGGCACTGGCCGCTGCTGCCGCTCGCCGCGACCGTCCTGCTGCTGTGCGCCCCGCTGCCCGCCGGGGACGCGACCGCCTCCGGCAAGGTCACCCCGGCCGACGCGGCCTCCCTGCTGCTGGTGTTCTGCTGCGCGGTGCAGGCGCTGCGGGGGCGGACGCGGCGGCTGAGCCCGCTGGGCGCGTTCCTGCTGGGGCTGCCCGCCGCCGGGCTGGCCGTCGCCACCGTCACCGCCGCCGATCCGTACGCCGCGCTGCCCGGGTTCGTGCGCTACCTCCAGGTGTTCGTGCTGGTCCCGGCCGCGGTGGTGCTGCTGCTGCGGGACGCGCGGGAGTTCCGGCTGGCCGGGGCGTGCTTCGTGGCGCTGGCGCTGGTGCAGGGCGCGGTGGGCGTCGTGCAGTTCGCCACCGGCACCGGGGCCTCCTACCAGGGCTCCGACATCCGGGCGGTCGGCACCTTCGGCCCCGGCGACGTCATGGGCATGGCCACCGTGGTGGCGTACGGGCTGATCATCGCCACCGCCGCCGCGCTGACCCCGACGCCGGCGCACAGGGTCCGGCGCGCGGCCGCCGTCTCGGCTCTCGCCCTGCTCGTGCCGCTCGGGCTGTCCTTCAGCCGGGGCGCGTGGATCGCCACCGTCGGCGCCGGGCTCGTCGTGATGCTGATGGCCGGGGTGCGGCGCGCGCTGAAGGTGCTGGTGGCGCTCGGCGCGGCCGGGGTGGTCCTGGTGGGCGGCTTCGGCCTCGGCTCGGAGATGATCGCCGAGCGGCTGGGCTCCATCACCCAGGTCTCCAGCGCGCCCGACCAGTCGGTGACCGACCGGTACACGATGTGGGCCGCAGCCGAATCGATGTGGCGGGAGCGGCCGGCCGCCGGGGTCGGCCTCAAGGGCTTCCCGGCCAACCGCGACAGCCACTCCTCGCTGGGGCTGTCCTCGGGGAGCGACACGGCGGGCGCGGGCCAGGCCTTCATCCGCCAGCCGCTGCTCTCCCCGCACAACATGTACCTTCTCGTCCTGAGCGAGCAGGGGCTGATCGGGCTGACCGCGCTCGTGGGCGGCTGGGCGGCGCTGCTGGTCGCCGGGGTACGGCGGGTGCTGGCCCCCGATCCGGCCGCCCGCCGGATCCGGGACTGCGGGCTGATCGCGGCCGGGCTCTTCGTCTGGCAGCTGACCGACTTCCTGTACGCCGACATCGGCGGCCCCTCCACCGTCCTCACCGGGGTGATCATCGGCCTGGCCGCGTGGTGGGCGCTGCCGTCCCCGGCCGGTGACGGGGCCTTGGACCGCGCGGCCGCCGCGTGAGTGATACGCCGCCCCTGACGGGCGCCCGGAGGCCCGCCCCCGCCCCTGTGGCCGGGGCGGGCCCCGCCCGCGTTCCCCCGGCCGGGCCCGCCCCGGCCGGGGGAGCCGGATCCGTCCCGGCGGCCCCCGCGTCCGCACCGGTCCCGGTACCGCCGCGCGGGCACATCCTCGGCACGGGCCCGAACACGGGCCTGCGCCCGCTGCCGTCCGGCCACGCCCCCTGGCCGGCGGCCCGGACCGCGGTCACCGACCCCGGCGCCGTCCACGGTGACCGTGCCCGCGAACCGGTCGTCGGGGTCCGGCCGCCCGAGTTCGGCGGCGGCCCCGCCGGGCGGCGCGCGCCGGGCCGGGACCCGGCGGCCCCGGCGGCCGGGCGGCGCCGGGCCCACGGCCCGGCCACCGGACGCGCCTTTGGCGCACGGCCGGGCGGGCCCGGCGCGCCGCCGCCCGCGCGCACCGGCCGGACGTGCTCCTGGTCTCCCTCGGCCTGATCGACCTCGGCTTCTACACGAACGCCGAGCAGACCGCCGCGAACG
>NZ_JBEXPB010000026.1:0-96340 GCF_040611795.1 Streptomyces sp. NPDC006529
GACAGTTCTTGGCTTTCCGGGACGGGGTGGCATGTCAAGAGTGGCCGCAGGCCATCGCGAAGCGACGCGACCGCAGGGAGCGCTCTTGACAGGACACCCCGGCACGGGAAGACAGTGGAACTGACGGGCAGCCCCCGGAGCATCACCGACCCCGAAGCTCGAAACCCCGCCCCCCTCGCGGCGAAGCCGCGACCGGTTACGCGGCCGGGTGGGCCACGAATGCAACCTCTTCGTGGTCATGGCCGAGGTCGATGGTCAAGGATGCGTCCAGTGCGTGGGCGAGGCGGCGCAGCAGGGGCAGCGTGGGGACGGCGTCGGCCCCTTCCACGCGGGACACCTTCGCCTGGGTGAGCCCCGCCCGCTCGGCCAGCTGAGCCTGGGACAGGCCGAGTGCCTTGCGTCGGTCGTACACGGCCTTGGCGAACGCCATCGCGAGGCGGATCTCCGCCCGCTCGGCCTCGATCTCGGCCGGCTCGGCGTACTCCCGCAAGGCCTTTCGTTCGCGGGCCGACTTCCAGCGGCTGTGGTTCATGACGCGTCCCCTTCCTCGCCGCGGCTGTACGTGGAGTGGGCCGGGGCGTGCTCCCGTGCGCACACGATACGGGCCGCCACCGCGCGTTCCACTTGGTCCGGTTCGTGCATGCGCGTCTTGCGGAATACGGTCAGCAACACGATTCTGCGCCCCGGCGCAAACCAGTAGGTGATCCGGGTGGCCACGCCATCGAGCGTGGGTCGCAGCTCGTACACGCCATCTCTCAGCGGACGGGCGAAGGGCATCGGGGTCAGCGGCCCGTGGGCTGCCAGCAGCTCGGCGTACTCCTCGACCTTCCGGTAGTGCTTACCGGGCAGCAGGTCCAGCCAGATGCGCACGGCGGGCTCCACCTCGATTACGTGCAGATCCTCGTCCATGCGACGCACCGTATTATGTTGTCGACGACATAATACGGTGCGTCGGGTCGTTGCGCCCCATCGAGGGGCAGGGCTGTCTGCGTTGACGGCGGGCCGGGTGGTTGACTTCTGGCATGACTGACGTGTTCATCAAGATCTGTGGGTTGCGGACCGCGGCCGATGTCGATGTGGCCGTGGGGGCCGGGGTCGATGCCATCGGGTTCGTTTTCGCCGCGGGCAGTCCGCGTACGGTCGATGCCGCCACGGCCCGTGAGCTGGTTGCCCGGGTTCCGGCTGAGGTGCTGACCGTGGGGGTGTTCCGGGGGCAGTCGGTGGACGAGGTGCGGCGGTTCGCCGAGGAGAGCGGCGTGCGGGGCGTGCAGTTGCACGGTGAGGAAGGGCCCGAGGACTTCGCGGCCCTGCGGGCCGAGGGGCGGACGCTGCTGCGGGCCACCTCCCGGCAGGTCGCGGACTGCGGGGAGTACGGGGAGGACCTGCTCCTGCTCGACGCTCCGGACCCCGGCTCCGGGAAGCCGTGGAACTGGGGGTCGCAGGAGTTCACCGCTCCCCGGGGCCGGTGGCTGCTGGCGGGCGGGCTGGCGCCGGGCACCGTGCGGGAGGCCGTGCTGACCACCGGGGCCTGGGGAGTCGACGTATCCAGTGGCGTGGAACGGGAGCGCGGGGTGAAGTCGCCCGAGCTGATCCGTGCCTTCGTGAAGGCGGCCCGCTCGGCGCGCGGGCAGTAAGTGGGTCTGTCGCCTTACGTGTTGATGTGATTACTCTGAGCGAGAATTCGGGTGTCGGCGCGGCGCTGGGTGGGCAGACCGAAGTCATGGTCTCGGACATGCTCGAACGACTGCGGCGGTTGACTCCGTTCCTGCCGCGCCCGCGCCGTGCTCCCGTCTTCACCGCCGACTTCACCTCGCCCACCCAGTGGGTCGCCGGCCGCTCGTGGGCCTATCCCGACGGCGGCCCGGTCAATCCGGGCGACAACAAGCTGGACCACCTCGTCGCCGACCCCGCCTACAGCCGGGGAGGGGTGTTCCGGGCGACGCTGCGCCCCGACGGCGACTGGGACAGCGGGCTGCTCACCACCGAGGGCAGCGACGAGGGCTTCATGGTGCGCACCGGTGACGTGCTGGAGGCCCGGGTGAAGCTGCCGGTGGGCCGGGGCGCGTGGCCCGCGATCTGGACCTGGCGGGACGGCGGGCAGGAGATCGACGTCTTCGAGTACCACCCCGACAATCCCGATCTGCTGGAGCTGTCGAACCACGTCCGTGAGGCCCACCGCTACTACCGCGATCCGGCGATCCGGCCGGGCGAGTGGGTCGACCTCAAGGTCGAGTTCGGCAGGTACTCGGCCGTCTGGTGGGTCAACGGCGCGCGCGTCTTCAGTGACGGCCGGGGCGTGGGCCGCTCCTGGCACGCCTACCTCATCGTCAACCTCTCGGTCTCGGCCGGCCGCTACCACCCGGCTCCCGAGCCGGGGGTGACGGAGCTGTCGTACGAGGTCGCGTCGCTCCAGGTGTACCGGCGCTAGTGCCGGAGGAAAGGGGTCCGCGATGACCGTGGCCATGGCCGGGCCCGGCCGGAACGCGGATGGCGTCACGTGGGAGTACCTGCTGCGGAGCTGGCGCGGCCTGGACGTGCCGGAGGGCTGGCGCGCCGAGATCGACGGTGGTCGGATCGTCTTGGCGCCACCGCCGCACCGCCGCCATCACGGGATCGCGGCCCGGGTGCAGCGCGCGCTGTACGGCGCGCTGCCGGAGGCGTGGGGGGTCTACCAGAGGCTCGGCATCCACATCGCTTCGCTGGACAAGCTCTACATGCCGGACCTGGTGGTCGTGCCGTCCGTCCTGGTCGAGGACGTGCAGGCCGAGGTCTCTGACCCCGTCGACGCCGCCGAGGCGCTGCTTGTCGTGGAGATCACTTCGAAGAGCAACGCCGAGGACGACCGGAAGAAGAAGCTGTGGGCCTATGCCCACGCTCCCGTCCCGGTCTATCTGCTCATCGACCGCTTCGATGAGCACGGCCCCACGGCCACGCTGTTCACCGGGCCCCAGAACGGCGCGTACCGGCACGCGGACCGCGTGCCGTTCGGGGACGAGGTGGTGCTGCCGGAGCCGTTCGCTGTGACGCTGGATACGGCGGCCTTCCCGCACTGAGTGCGGTCAGAGGGTGCTGACGAAGGCCGTCCAGGCGGGGGCGTCGAAGGCCAGGTGGGGGCCGTCGGGGCGCTTGGAGTCCCGGACCGGGACGATGTCCGGGTGGCCGTGGTCCTCGGCTACCTCTACGCAGTCACCTCCGTCGCCGCCGCTGTACGTGGACTTCCGCCACGTTGCCATTTCCAAGCAGTTGCCGCCATCGCCCGCGCTGTAGCTGGACTTGTGCCACTGGGCCGTCGAGATGTCGTACTCACGCGTGCTGGTCATGTTCGTAATCCTCCGCCACGGACTCGATCAGGGCCAGTGACTCGCGAGGCGACAACGCAGTGGCCGTGAGGAGATCGTAGGTCCGGGTGTGTTGGGCCACAGTAGCCGGATCGTCGAACAGCTGGCCCGTGCCCATACCTTGGACGTAGGCGAGCGGGGGCGCGTCCTTGAAGGTCATCAGCTTGAGAGAGCCCAACAGGCCGGCGTGGACACCCGCGCTGAACGGGAGCACCTGCACGATGATCCGGTGCGACCGGATGAGCGCCGCGATGTGACGCAGGTTCTCAGCCAGCACCGCCTTGTGGTCTCCCGTCCGGCGCAGAACTGCCTCATCGAGAACGCACCACAACAGCGGCGTTGTTGGATCCTTCAGCAGCGCTGCTCGTTCCAACCGATTCGCCACCAGTTCATCGATGTCCTCCTCCGTGGCCGTCGGCTGGTAGGCGCGGAAGACGGCTCGGGCGTAGCGCTCGGTCTGCAACAGGCCCGGGATGATCAGCGGCGCGTACTCCCGGATGTCCGTCGCCAATGCCTCCGCCTCGGCGGCCTCGGCGAAGTGATCCGGGTACTTCGACTTCGCCGCCGCCCCGCAGTTGCGGACGAAGAAGCCCCCCGTGTCCAGGATTTCGTCGATCCGGCGGGCGATGTCGAGGTGCATCCGCCGGGTGCCCGCCTCCAGTTGGCCGATGAAGGAGCCGCTGACGAAGAGGGGTTCGCCCAGTTCGGCCTGGGTGAGGCCCGCGCGTTCGCGCGCTACGCGCAGTTCCGCGCCGAGCAGGGCGCGGGGTGAGGAGGAGGGGTCGAGGTGCTTTCGTGCCATGGCAACTCCCTGGGCAACACGTGCCGTTGTTGCGGTGTCCGCATTGAAAGGCTAGCGAGCGGGTCGCCACTCTGTGTGGGGAAAGTGATTACTCAGAGCGAAAGGTGACATGTCATGGTGATGACCCCCAAGGAGCGGCGCCAGGCGGCGGAGGAGGCCGTGGGGCAGCTCAAGGAGGCGCTGGACGGCGTCGGGGTGGTGTTCCCCTCGCTCGGGGTGGACGTGGTGTCGGCGGCTGGGACGTACGGGCTTCCGCTCGTGGACCTGGGGCGGTGCAACCTGGACACCGCGATGCGGCTGGCAGCGGTGCTCCACGAGCGGGCTCACCCGTGACCGCCTACGCTGAAAACTCGGGTTTGTCCTCGTATGGCAGGAGTCCGGCCATGACGCACTCGCACTCGTCCAGTCGGTTGCGCAGGGGGGCCGTGACCGTCGTCGCGGTCGGGACGCTATTGGTGCCGGTCGCGGGTGGGGCCGCCTTCGCGCAGGGCGCGTCCGTACCGGCCGTCTCCGCCGCGACCGATCCACCGGTCGCACCCGGGACCGTACGGGACCTCACGCCCGCCGTGGCGCGGCAGCTGGACGCGGCCGTGCAGCAGGTCCTGCGCGACGCGAAGGTGCCCGGGGTGAGCGTGGGGATCTGGACGCCGGACAAGGGCGAGTACGTACGGTCCTTCGGGGTCGCCGACAAGGCCAACGGCCAGAAGATGACGCCGGACCTCTATACGCGCATCGGCAGCGAGACCAAGACCTTCACGGTGACGGCGCTGCTCCAGCTCGTGGACCAGGGCAAGGCGGGACTGGACGATCCCATCGGGAAGTTCATCGACGGGGTGCCGAACGGGGACCGGATCACCCTGCGCCAGCTGGCCGAGATGCGCAGCGGGCTCTTCAACTACTCGGCGGACCCGGGCTTCTACAAGGCGCTGACCTCGAATCCCGACAGGCCGTTCACGCCGCAGCAGCTGCTCGACTACTCCTTCAAGCACCCCGTGCTGTTCGAGCCGGGAGCGCGGTTCTTCTACTGCAACACCAACCTCATCCTGCTCGGCCTGGTGGTCGAGAAGCTGAGCGGACAGCAGCTCGCGGACTACGTGCACGAGCACATCACCGTCCCGGCGGGGATGGACAAGACGCTCTTCCCGAAGGGCGCGGAGTTCCCGGAGCCGCACGCGCAGGGCTACACCGAGCAGACGGCCAGCGGGAAGCTGGAGGACTCGGCCGACTGGAACCCGTCGTGGGGGTGGGCGGCCGGGGCGATGATCTCGACCCTGGACGACCTGCGCATATGGGCGCCCACCGTGGCGACGGGCGTGCTGCCCGACGGGAAGCCGCTGATCAGCGCCGCCACGCAGAAGGAGCGGCTGGACACGGTGAAGACGACCATCCCGGGCGCCGGTTACGGCCTCGGCATCTTCCGGGTGCAGGGGTGGATCGGGCACAACGGTTCGCTGCCGGGATATGAGTCGCTGACCATGTACCTGCCGGAGGCGAAGGCGACCCTCGTCGTGGTGCTGAACACCGACGTCGACTACAAGGGCGCGGAGCCCACCACGGTCTTCGGGGAGGCGATCACGAAGATCGTCTCGCCTGGGAACGTGTTCAACCTGCCCGCGCAGGCCGCGGCCCGCTGACGGGGCCGCGCCCGCGGGCGGCCGTTACGACATCGCCGGTTCCTGTGCGGGGACCGGCGAAGCCGTGGAGGCAGCGGTGGCGGCCGGGTCCGCTTCCGGGTTGGTGTTCAGGTCCGCCAGCATCTGCCGGGTGAAGCCGAAGAAGTAGGTGGCGAGGAAGCCGGTCGCGTAACCGACGGCCAGGCCGCCCGCGTAGACGGCGACGGTCGCGCCGAGCCCGGCCTTGCCGCCCAGCAGCGGGAACAGGGCCCAGCCCGAGGGGCCGATGGCGGTCGAACCGAAGGCCACGCCCAGCTGGTTGAAGAGGCCGACGAAGGCCCCGCCCGCCGCGCCGCCGACGCAGGCGGTGACGAAGGGGCGGCCCAGCGGCAGCGAGACGCCGTAGATCAGCGGTTCGCCGACGCCGAGGAAACCGGCGGGGAGCGCGGACTTGATGGTGCGGCGCAGCGAACCGTTGCGCGGGAGGCGGTAGTAGACCGCGATGGCAGCGCCGACCTGGCCGGCGCCCGCCATGGCGAGGATGGGGAGCAGGACGGTGTAGCCGGTCTGCTCGATCAGGGTGGTGTGGATCGGGATCAGGGCCTGGTGGAGGCCGAGCATGACCAGGGGGAGGAAGAGCCCGCCGAGGACCAGACCGGCGAAGGCGCCGCCGGTGGCGAGGATCCAGGTGGCGAAGGTGCCGATGGCGTGCGAGGCCTCACCGGCGAGGAACATCAGGCCGAAGATCGTGACCAGGCCGGAGACCAGCACGGTGATGGTGGGGGTGACCAGGACGTCGAGGGCTTCGGGGACCAGGCGGCGGCACCACTTCTCGACGTGCACGGCGAGCAGCGCGGCGGCGAGGGCGCCGAGCACGCCGCCCTGGCCGGGGGAGAGCTGCTGACCGAACACGTCGATCTTCGCGACGCCGGGGAAGACGATGATCGCGGCGACGGCGCCGCCGAGGATGGGCGTGCCGCCGAACTCCTTGGCCGTGTTGTAGCCGACGAAGACCGCGATCAGCGACATGAAGCCGGAGGCCATCGCGGCGAGCGCGGGGACGAGGGCGGGCAGCCAGCCGGCGTTGGTCAGCAGGCCGTTCAGGCCCGCGATGATGCCGCAGCCGATGAGGGCCGGGATCAGCGGGACGAAGATGTTCGCGACGCGGCGCAGGAAGAGTTTGACGGGGGTGGAGTTCTTCGCCTTCTGCGCTTGCCGGAGGGCGGCGCCCCGGGCGGCGAGCGCGTCGGCAGTCACCGCGTCGGCGGGCGCCGGGGCGTGGTCGGCCGCCGGGGCGGCGGCGGGCGCGGGGGCGGCGGCGGGCGCGGGCGCGGCGGCGCGTTCCTCGGCGACGAGGGCTTCCAGTTCGGGGGTGACGCGGGCGACGGTGCCCGGGCCGAGGACGATCTGGTAGGTGTCGTCTTCGACGACGCCCAGGACGGCTGGCAGGGCCTTGAGGGCCTCGTCCCGGACCAGGGCGCGGTCGCGCAGGCCGATGCGCAGGCGGGTCATGCAGTGGGCGATCGAGGTGATGTTGTCGGAGCCGCCGACCAGCGGAAGGATCGTGGCGGCGGTGGCGCGGTTCTTGTCTGTGGACACGGTGCGGGTCGTCCCTCGGTGGTGGGTGGTCGGGGTGGCGGGGCCGGCGAGGTCAGGTGACGGGGGCGGGGGCCGGGGCGGCCGTGGGCGGGGCGGCCGCCAGGGCCTCGCGGAGGTGGCCGTGGGACGACTTCAGCAGGGCGGCGGCCCGGGGGGCGTCGACCGCGCCGAGGATGACCAGGATGGCGTGCTTGACCTCGCCGTCCGTGGCGGTGAGCGCGGCCTCGATCTCCTCGTCGGGGGCGCCGGTGGCCAGGGCCACGATGCGGTGGGAGCGGGCGCGCAGCTTCTCGTTGGAGGCGCGCAGGTCGACCATCAGGTTCCCGTAGGTCTTGCCGAGCCGGATCATCACGATGGTCGAGACGAGGTTCAGGACCAGCTTCTGCGCGGTGCCCGCCTTGAGGCGGGTGGATCCGGTGAGCAGTTCGGGGCCGACGACGACCTCGACGGGGTGGTCGGCGGCCGCGCCGAGCGCGGAACCGGCGTTGCAGGACAGGCCGACGCTGAGGGCGCCGCGGGTACGGGCGAACTCGACGGCGCCGATCGCGTACGGGGTGCGCCCGGAGGCCGAGATGCCGATGACCGTGTCGTCGGCGGTCAGGTCGAGGGCGGTGAGGTCGGCCACCGCCAGGTCCGCGGAGTCCTCGGCGCCCTCGACGGCGCGGACCATGGCGGAGGGGCCGCCCGCGATCAGGCCGACGACCTGGCCGGGGTCGGTGTTGAAGGTGGGCGGGCACTCGCTCGCGTCCAGGACGCCCATCCGGCCCGCCGTGCCCGCGCCCGCGTAGATCAGCCGTCCGCCCCGGGCCATGCGCTCGGCGATGGCGTCGATGGCGGCGGCGATGCGCGGCAGCTGCCCGGCGACGGCAGTGGGGACGGTGGCGTCCTCGGCGTTCATGGTGAGGGCGATGTCGAGGGTCGGGAGCTGGTCGATGTCGGCCAGCTCGGGGCGGAACGCCTCGGTGGTGAGGGTCTCCAGCTGGGCGCGCAGGGCGGCGTGGGCGGCGGTGACGGCCGGGTCGGTGGTCATGGCGGAGGGCTCCTAGGGGGCGGTGCCGGGGGTGCGGGGCGTACGGGCGGCGCTCCGGGCCGGGGTGCTGCTGCCGGTGCGCGGGGCGGCGGGCGCGGAGGCGCGGTGGCGGGGCGCGAGGGCTTCGTAGGAGGCGGCCAGGGCGGGGGCGGCCGTCGCGAAGGAGCGCTGCGCGACGCCGACGAAGAGGCAGTCGACGACGAGCAGCTGGCCGGTGCGGCTGGACATGGCCGCCGGGCGCAGCTCGGTCTCCCGGGCGGCGGAGGTGGCGAGCACGAGGTCGGCGTAGCGGGCGACGGGACCGCCGGGGCGGCCCGTTATGGCGATGGTGGTCGCGCCGCGCTCGAAGGCGTGGCGCAGCGGCTCGATCACGTCGCCGGTGGAACCGGAATGCGTGATCGCGATGGCGACGTCCCCGGGGCGCAGCAGGACCGCGTTGGTGATGGCCAGGTGCGGGTCGCCGTGCGCGTGGGCGATGAGGCCGATGCGGAGCAGCTTCTGCGCGAGGTCCTGGGCGACGAGGGCGGAGGCGCCGACGCCGTAGAGGTCTGTGCGGCGGGCGCCCGCGAGCGCGGTGACGGCCGCCTCCAGCTGGGCGTGGTCCAGGCCCGCGGCGGTCTCGGCGAGGGTGCGCTGCTCCTCGTGGGCCAGCTTGGCGACGACGTCGGCGATCGGGTCGTCGACGGCTATGTCGGCGGTGAGGGCGGGGGAGGTGCCGGACTCCTGGCGGGCGGCGATGGCGGCGAGGGCCAGGCGCAGGTCCCGGTAGCCGGGGTAGCCGAGGAGGCGGGCGGTGCGGACCACGGTGGCCTCGCTGGTGCCGGTACGGGCGGCCAGGGCGGTGACGGTGAGCTGCGAGCAGTCCGCCGGGTCGGCGGCGACGGCCTCGGCGACGATCTGCATGGAGCGGGTCATCGAGGGGCCGAGCGTGCGGATCTTGGCGCGCAGGGTCTCGGGGCCGGGGCCGGGGCCGGGGCCGGGGCCGGGTGCGGGGCCGCGGCCGGGGGTGGCCGCTCCGGCGGACGCGCTGAAAGTTTCCTTCTCGGTTTCGCTCACCTCTGAAAGATATTTTCAGGCGGTTCCGGGCGTCAAGGACCCGTGCGGCCGCTCCTCCGGGGGACCTTCGCCACTTCGCGTGCCGCGGGTCCACAATGACTCGTATGGACCACGCGACCCCTCTGGAGCAGGCGCTGCACGCCGCTCGCGCTCTCGTACTCGCCGACCTCATCGCGGGTGAGGTCGCGGACGCCGACGTCGTCTCCCTCGTCGAGGACTCGGTCGTGCACCGCCGTTGGTGGGCGGAGCAGTGGCCGGAGGGCGCCGGCTACCTCGCCGGGCTCGTCGCCCAGGACGTGCAGGACGCGCTCCTGGAGAAGTACGGGCGCTGGCCGCTCTGCCCGGTCTGCTCGCACGCCGATCTCCACGCGCTCGACGTGGACCCGGAGTTGGGGCCCGATCCGCACTGGGTGTGCGGGAAGCAGGGCGTGAAGGTGGCCGCCGTGGGCGGCCTCGGACCCGTCCTCGGGCGCTAGGGGGCCGCGCGTGACCCTCTACATCGATCCGCCGACCTGGCCGGGGCACGGCCGGATGTGGTCGCACCTGGTCAGCGACGTCTCGTTCGAGGAGCTGCACGCCTTCGCGGCGGCCATCGGCTGTCCGGAGCGCGCCTTCGAGCGCGATCACTACGACGTCCCCTCGCACCGGTACGCGGACGCCGTGCGCGCGGGCGCGGTCGAGGTGGGCAGCAAGGAGATCGTCCGCCGGATCACGGCGGCGGGGCTGCGCCGCCCTAAGGGCCGCCCGGCCGCTCCGTAAGCCGCCGCCTGTGCATATGGCAAGGGCAAGATCGCGCCACGCGGCCGGTGACGCGGCGCGGAGGGCCTACGGGGCGCTATCCGGGCCCGGCGGGGCGGCCGGATGTGGCCGGTCGGGGCCCGGCAGGGCCGCCGAGGCCAAGTCCTCCGGGCGTGGGGGCCCGTAAACCTGCGGTGTCGGCGGCAGGAGAAGCTCCTGGCTGAAGCGGTGATTCCACTCGCGGGGGAGTCGCGAAGGCCGGTGCGGGCCCCGTTCTTGCGGCCGGGAGGGCCCTCTCCGCTCCTTCTTCCGGTTGGCCGAAAAAGCGCTCCCGGCGCAATGCTGTCGCAATGAAAGGTGTGGGGGGCAGGGACGAACACGTGCCTGCTGCACCGATCATTTGTTCGCTTCAACGAACCCTCTGGGGGACACATGCGCATCGAAATGATTCTCGCCAACGACGCTTCCGACCTGGACCTCGACCTCAGCATCTCCGAGGTGACCGACCAGACGCAGGAGTTCGGCGCCGGTACCTTCACCTCCCCGAGCAGCTACGCCATCGGCACCCGCTGCCCCACCTGCTGCTGACGCGGTAGACGTCCGATGTGAAGCGGGGCGGGCCGGTGCCCGCCCCGCTTCTCCGTACCGACACGGGGGATCAACGACGTGCGACCGGACCCGGAACCGGACCTGGCCTTCGAAGCGGACCTGTTCGAGGTGCGCGGGCCCGTGCTCGTGCGCATGGCGAGCACACCGCGCGCCGCCGCGGAAGCCCGGATCGACGCCGCCGACCCCGTCCCGGGCCTGCGCCGCCTCGCCGCCGATCCGTTCCTGCGCCAGGCCGTCGAGGTCGCCAGCGGCAGCCTCGCCCTCAGCCTCCGGCGCCTCGCCACCGACGAGGGCGCTGCCGCCCTCGGCCGCAAGCGGACCCTCAGCGCCGCCCGCACCCTCACCCGGTACGCCCGCCGGGCCGGCGGGCGCCCCACCCCCTTCGGCCTGTTCGCCGGCGTCACCACCGCCCGCTTCGGCGCCACCGCCGCGGCCGAGCTCACCGGCCCCCCGCAGGTGGCGGTCCGGCTCGACGGGGCCTGGCTGCACCGGCGGGTGCGCGACTGGCTCGCCGTGCCCGCCGTCCGCCGCCGGACCGACGTCGTCCTGAACGACCTGTGCGTGCGCCGGGACGGCCGCCTCCTGCGGCACACCGGTGAGCGCGAGGTCTCCGTCCAGGACAACGCGCTCGTCGCCGTCGTCCGCGAAGCCGCCGCCCGCCCGGTCCCGTACACCGCACTCCTCGACGCCCTCGTCGAGCGCTTCCCCACGGTCGGGACGGACCGGATCGACGGCCTGCTCGCCGGACTCGTCCAGCACGGTTTCCTGCTCACCTCCCTCACCCCGCACCGCATCGACGACTCGCTCCTCGACCGGATCGGGGCCGCCGTCGACGGAGCGGTGCCCGGCGCCGCCGAAGGGCTGCGCGCGGTCCGCGCCGCGGCCGCCGCGCACGAGGCGGACCCGCCCGGCGAGGGGCACGGCTCCTGGCGCGCCCTGCTGGACGCCGTACGCGCCCTGGACGGCGAGGGCGAGGAAGCCGCCGGGACGCGGCCGCCCGTCCACGTCGACCTGCGGATGCCCGCCGACCTCGTGCTGCCGGAGGCCGTCGGCGAGGAGGTGCGCCGCTACGCCGCCGCGATCTGGGCGATGACCCCGCAGTGGACCACCCTCGACCACATGCGGGACTACCGCGAGCGGTTCATCGAGCGCTACGGCACCGCCTGCGCGGTCCCGCTCGGCGACCTCGTCGACCCGCACCGGGGCCTCGGCCTGCCGCCCTCCTACGGCGCCCCCGCGCCCGCCCACCCGCGCACCGGCCCCGGCGAGGACGCCGACCGGCCGCGCCGCGCCGCGATCGCCGAACTCACCCAGCAAGCGGTCCTCGACGGCGGCGACATCGAACTCACCGACGCGGACGTGGCCCGGCTCGCCGCCGCCGTCGGACACGACCCCGCGGCCCGCGCCCCGCGCACCCTCGAACTCTGCTTCCAGATCCTGGCCGAGAGCCGGGAAGCCCTCGACCGGGGCGAGTTCACCCTCCTGGGCAGCCCGCACATCGGCTCCTGGACGGCCGGCGCGACCGCGGGCCGCTTCGCCGCCGTCGCCGGGCTCACCGCGGAACTGCGCGCACTGGCGGCGGGACCGGAAGCGGGACCCGGCGAGGGCCCGGGCGGCGCCGACGAGCCGCTCCTCGCGCAGGTCGACGTCATGCCTAACGACCCGCGCTCCCTGAACATCGTGCAGGTCCCGCCGCTGCTGGAGCACCGCATCCCCATCGGGGTCGCCGACGACCGCGGCGACCCGCGCTGCCTGGACTGGCGCACCCTGCTCGTCGCCGCCGGGGAGGACGGGCTGCGGCTGCTGCACGGACCCACCGGCCGCCCGGTCGTCCCCGTCTTCCCGCACATGCTGGCCCTCGACGCCCAGGCCCCGCCCGTCGCCCGCTTCCTCTCCGACCTGGCCGCGGCCCGCCCGCGGGTGTGGTCCGGCTGGGACTGGGCCGGGCTGGACGTGCTCCCGTACCTCCCCAGCGTCCGCTACGGGCGGGTGATCACCGCCCCGCGCCGCTGGCTCGCCGGGCGCAGGCTGATGGACGCGGCCCGCTCGCCGGACACCGCCGTGTGGGAGGAGGGGCTGCGCGCCTGGCGGCGCCGCGGCCGGGTGCCCGACCGGATCCAGATCGCCCGCAACGACCAGATGTTCCCCGTCGACCTGAGCGACCCCTGGGACCAGGGGCTGCTGCGCGCCGAACTGACCGCCCGCGAACCGAGGTTCCAGCTGTACGAGGACCTCACCGCCGGGGGCGCCGGGCTCGGCTGGAACTCCGGACACAGCACCGAGATCGTCGTCCCGCTGGTCCGGGCCGCCCGCGCCGCCGCACCCGCCGTGCCAGGAGAACCGGCGCCGCCCGCGCCGCTCGCCCGGTCCGCCGTCCGCACCGCGCCCACCGCCGTCCACCTGCCCGGCGAGGACTGGCTGTACCTCAAGCTGTACGCCGAAGCGGGCGTCCACGACGCGCTGCTCGCCGACCACCTCCCGCCGCTGCTCGCCGAGGTCGACGAGGACGTCGACCGCTGGTTCTTCCTGCGCTACCGCGACCCCGACCCGCACCTGCGGATCCGGCTGCACGGCGACCCGCAGGCGCTGCACGGCCGGGTGCTGCCCGCCGTCGCCCGGCACGTGCGCCGCCTGGTCGAGGCGGGCACCGTGAAGACCCTGCTGCTGGACAGCTACCGCCCCGAGACCGACCGCTACCTCGGGCCCGCCGCCCAGGAGGACGCCGAGGGGCTCTTCCTGACCGACAGCCAGTCCGCCGTCATCCAGCTGCGGGCCCGGCGCGCCGGAGCGGCCGCCGTCCCCGACGAGGTGTTCGCCGCCGCCGGGCACGCCGTCCTGCTGGACTCCCTCGGCGACTGGGACTGGTGCGCCTGGGCGGACCACATGTTCACCAAGGGCCCCGACCACGAGGTCTACCAGCGCCACCGCGCGCTCGCCGACGACCTGGTGCGCCCCGGCGACCTCCCCGGGGACACCGCGCGCCGGGCCGCCGAACGCCTCGGCATCCCCGCCCTCGCCGACCTGTGGACGAAGGCCCCCGAACCGCGCGCCTTCGGCGAGCGGGTGCTCGCCGCCTCCGAGGCCGACCGCGACGAAGCCGTCCTGTCGCTGCTGCACATGCGGCACAACCGGCTCTTCGGCATCGACCCGGCGGCGGAGGCCCGTGGCTACGCCGTCCTGCGCGGGGCCGCCCGCACCCGGATCGAGGGCCGCGCGCACGCGGCCCGGACGGCGCGCAGCGCCCCGACCACGACGATCAGGAGCGCCCGATGAACAGCGACGACCAGGCGCTCGGGACGTGCCACGACGAGGTGCCCCCGATGCACCCCGGCCAGGGCCCCGGCCCGGTGCGTCCGGCGACCGCCGAGCGGGACGGGCCGGCGGGCGCCGCCGACGGGACGACGACGCTGCGCCGGCGCGCGGGCGAGGTCTGCGCACAGGTCCTCGACCGGCTCGCCGACCCCGCCGCCACCATGGCCGCCACCCGGATCCCCGCCGAGGCCTCCGATGACGGCGAGCCCGAGGGGATCTGGGCCGAGCTGACCCTCGGCAGCGGCAGCCCGGGCCTGGCCATCGCCTTCAGCGGGGCGGCCCGCCCCACCGCCCTGCACGCGGCCCGCGCGCACGGCTACCTGGCCGTCGCCACCCGGGCCGCCGGCACCGGGGAGACCGTCCCGAGCGGCATCTTCAAGGGCCCCGGCGCCCTCGCCTTCGCCGTGCTGCTCGCCCACCGCGCCACCGGCGGCTACGTCTCCGCGCTCCAGCGGCTCGACGCCTACCAGCGCGACCTCGTGCGCACCGCGATGCCCGCCGTCCCGGAGAACTCCCCGCTGCCCACCATCGGGCACTACGAGGTGGTGCGCGGGATGACCGGCGTCGGCCGCTACCTGCTCGCCCGCGCCGACACCTGCGGGGAGGAGCTGGAGGCCGTACTGGCCTACCTGGTCCGGCTGTCCGTGGGCGAGGTGGAGCACCGCGGGCACCGGGTGCCGCGCTGGTGGGCGCTGGACGCGCCGCGGATCGGCACCGAGGCGACCCTGCCCGACGGCCACCTCAACCTCGGGATCTCGCACGGGGTGGCGGGACCGCTGGCCCTGATGTCGCTGGCCTGGAGCGCGGGCGTACGGGTCCCCGGGCAGCGGGAGGCCATCGAGTCGGCCGTCGCGCTGCTGACCAGGTGGGTGGTGCGCGACGGGCACGGGGCCTACTGGCCGCCGCACCTGAGCCTGGCCGACTACCTCGCCGGACCCGGGGCCTACACCCGGCCCGCGGGCTGGCCGTCCTGGTGCTACGGCGCCCCCGGCGTCTCGCGCGCGGTGCAGCTGGCCGGGCTGGCCTTGGACCGGGCGGACTGGGCGGCCACGGCACACGCCTCGCTGGAGCGGATGCTGACGCTGCCCCCGGAGCGGTGGGGGATCGAGGACAACGCGCTGTGCCACGGCTGGGCGGGCGCCCTGCACCAGCTCGGCCGCCTCGGCGAGCACCTCGCCGACCCGCGGATCGAGGCGGTCCGGGACGGGATCGCGGCCCGGCTCGTCGCCGACTTCGATCCGGAGCTGCCCTTCGGCTACCGCTTCACGATGACGAAGACGCCGTACGGAACGGACGTCTCGGGCTACCTGGACGGCGCCGCGGGCGTGGCGCTGGCGCTGGACGCCTACGCCGCCGGGGGCGCGCCCGCGGGGTGGGACATGCCGCTGCTGCTGTCCTAGACCGGCTGGTCTGCGGGGGCGGCGGCGGAGGCGTGCGACGAGGACGAGGTCACGACGCGGGTCGCGCGGGGCGGCGTATGGCGGTCCAGGCGCAGGGAGACGACGGCCAGGGCGATCGCGGTGACCGTCATGGCGGCGCCGGCCCAGGCGGTGGCGGCGAAGCCCCAGCCCGCGTCGATGACCGTACCGCCGAGCCAGGGGCCGCCTGTGTTGCCCAGGTTGAAGGCGGCCGTGGTGGTCGCCCCGGCCAGGGTCGGGGCGGCGCCCGCCACGTTGAACATGCGGGCGTTGAGCGCCGGCGCGGTGAAGAAGGCGGAGAAGCCCAGCAGGAACGCCAGCGCGATCGCGGCGGCCTGCGCGGAGGCCAGCAGGGCGAGCGCGGTCAGGAAGACGGTGGAGGCGCCGATCCCCCAGAGCAGCACCCCGAAGAGGTGCGCGTCGGCGACCCGGCCGCCGACCGTCGTACCGACGAGCGCGCCGATGCCGAAGAGGCCGAGGATCCAGGGGACCCAGGCCGCATCGAGTCCGGCGACGTCGGTGAGCAGCGGGGAGAGGTAGCTGAAGGCGCAGAAGACGCCGCCCGCGGCGAGCGCGGTGACGCCGATGGACAGCCACACCTGGCGGTCGCGGTAGATGCCCAGCTCGCGCCGCAGGCGGGGCTTCTCGGCGGGCAGCGGGATCGGCGGGATCAGCGCGAGGATGCCGACGAGGGCGACGGCGGAGGCGGCGCCGACCGACCAGAAGGCGGAGCGCCAGCCGAGGTGCTCGCCGAGGAAGGCGCCCGCCGGGACGCCGAGCACGTTCGCGATGGACAGGCCGCCGATCATGACGGCCATCGCGCGGGCCCGCTGGTGCCGCTCGACCATGGCGATCGCGACGGCCGCACCGACGGCCCAGAAGCCCGCGCAGGCCAGGGCCGAGACGATGCGGGAGGCGAAGAGCAGCTCGTACGTCGGGGCGAGGGCGCCCGCGACCTGGCCGAGGCCGAACAGGCCGATCAGGGAGATGAGGGTGGTGCGCCGGGGCAGCCGCAGGGTGGCCACGGCCAGCAGCGGGGCGCCCACCACCATTCCGATCGCGAAGGCGGATATGAGCAGGCCGGCCTGCGGGATGGTGACGCCCATGTCCTCGGCGATGGGTGGCAGCAGCCCGGACAGCATGAATTCGCTGGTGCCGAGGGCGAAGACGGAGAGGCCGAGGACGTAGACGGCGACGGGCATGCGGGTGCGTTCGGCTGCTGCGGGCATGTGTCGCACCAACGGCGGGGAACGGTTCAGCATTCCCGCGCGGATTGTTTTGTGAGGTTTTACTCGCTTCCGTCAGGCGGCTAGGCGGCTAGGAGGTCAGGCGGGCGGCTTCGGCGGCGAGGTTGGCGCGGGCCGGGGCCTCCCAGTGCGCCGCGCCGTACGGGGTGCGGAACAGCCGGGGCAGGGCGAGGAGCTGGCGCAGGACGGCGCCGCGCCCGGCCCGGAAGGCGTCGTCGGGGACGAAGCCGTACTCCTCGCGGACGGCGGCGGCGTAGGCGGCGTAGTCCTGCGGGGACCCGGCGAGGACCGCGAGGTCCGCGTCGCAGAGCACCTCGCCGTCGGTGTCGCCGGGGGCCGGGTCGTGGGTGACGGTGAGCCGGACGAGGCGGGCCACCTCGGCGGTGCGGGCGGCGCCGATGCCGAGTTCGGGCAGGGCGCGCTCGGCGAGGGCGGCGCTGCGCTCCTCGTTCTCGGAGCGGTCGGGGCGGTAGACGGCGTCGTGGAACCAGGCGGCGAGGCGGACCGCGACCGGGTCGGCGGCGTGCCCGGCGAGCGTGTCGACGTGGGCGAGTACGGCGGCCAGGTGCGCGGTGGAGTGGTAGCGGCGCTGGGGTTCGGCCCAGGCGGCCAGCAGCCGGTCGGCGTAGGGGCCGGGATCGCGGTCGGCGCCCGCCTCGGTGGCGGTCCGGTGCCAGGCGGCGCGCAGGCCCTCGGCGGCGCCGTGTGCGCGCTGCGGTGTGTCGGAGTCCATGCGCACATTGTGCGGGTGGCGTGATGGGTGCTGGTGGTGGGTGCCGGGAGGGCCGTACTCTGGATATTGGACTAGACCTATTTTCCATACCAGTCATACGAGCAGCAATCCGAAGGATGGGGTCAAATGAGCAACCGTGCGCTCCTGGAGGTGATCGCCCTCACCGCGGAGGACGCGGTCGCGGCCCAGGCCGGTGGGGCGGACCGTCTGGAACTGGTGACCGACATGGCCGCCGACGGCCTCACCCCGCCGCGCGAGACGTTCGCGGCGATCCGGGCTGCCGTGGACATCCCGCTGCGCGTGATGCTGCGGCTGGCGGACGGCTTCGCCGCGGGCGACGTCGGGGCGCTCGTCGAGAAGGCGCGGGAGCTGCGGGCGGAGGGGGCGCGGGAGTTCGTCCTCGGCTTCCTCCATGCGGACGGCACGCCGGACCTGGCGGCCATCGAGACCCTGGTCGCGGAGCTGGACGGCTGCCCCTGGACCTTCCACCGGGCCATCGACCGGGCCGCGGACCGGGACGGCCTGCGCAAGGCCCTCGCGGACCTGCCGGGCCTGGACACCTACCTGACGGCGGGCGCCGCCGAGGGCGTGGACGCCGGACTTGCGACCCTGCTGGCGGAAACCGCGCGACGGGGAGATCCGGGTTACGGGCCGCGGATCCTGGTCGGCGGGGGCCTCGGCCTGCACCACCTGCCGCGGCTGCGCGCCGCGGGCGCGGACGCCTTCCACATCGGCGGTGCGGCTCGCCCCGGCGGCTGGTCGACCCCGGTCGACGCGGCCGCGGTGGCCCGCTGGCGCACGGCCTTGTCCTGACCCGCGGGCCCGGGAGCGGTTAGCGCGACCGCGGCCGGCCGCCGCCTGCGCCCGTCCCACCCTCCGGGTGCGCCTCAATCGCCGGCGGGGCTGGGGGGTGGCGGGCCGCGTCCCCGGTGCCGCGGCCGTTCGCCCCTCCGGGTGCGCCTCAATCGCCGGCGGGGCTGGGGGTGCGTCGCCTCGGACGTCGGCGGTGCCGTGGGTGGGCCGCCTCGGACGCCGCTGGGGCCAGATCCAGCCCCGCCGGCGTTTGAGGCGCTCCCGGAGGGCAGCGGCGGCGCGGGCGATTACGGGCCTCAGGCCATCCCCGGGCACGCGGCCAAATCCAGCCTCGCCGGCGTTTGAGGCGCCCCCGGAGGGCGGCGGTGCCGCGGGCGGCTGCGGGGCCCTGGCCACGCTGGCACGGCCCCCGGCCCCGGGGCGGGTCAGGTCAGGGCGTCCGGCAGGGGGCCGGCGTGCAGCGCCGTCAGCCCCGATACGGCCCGCGTCAGGCAGACGTACAGGCGACGCAACCCGGTCCGCTCATCCGGCTCCCCCGCCACGATCGCCCCCGGCTCGTCCAGCACGACGTAGTCGTACTCCAGCCCCTTCGCCAGCGACGCCGGCACCAGCGTCAACCGCGACGCGGCAGTCGTCTCCTCCCCGGGCCCCAGATACGGCAGGCCAGCCGCCACCAGCGCCTCCCCCAGCCCCGCGATCCGCGCGTCCGCCGCGATCAGCCCGATGGACCCCTCGTGTGCGAGCGCGTCCCGGCAGGCCGCCACGACGGCCGCGGTCAGCTCCTGCGCCGACCCGGCCACCGCCCGTACCTCCAGCGACCCCGGCGCCTCCCGCACCGAGGACACGGGCGCCAGCCCGGGCGAGATCCGCGGCAGCAGCCGCGACGCGTACGCGATCACCTCGCGCGGCACGCGGAAACCGGCCGTCAGCTCCTCCAGCACCGCCTCCGGCTTGCCCAGGTGCCCGAGCGCCTCGGCCCAGCTCCGCGTGGCCCACGGCGTGGTCCCCTGGGCCAGGTCGCCCAGTACCGTCGCCGAGCCCGTCGTACAGCGCCGTCCGACCGCCCGGTACTGCATCGGCGACAGGTCCTGCGCCTCGTCGAGGACGACGTGGCCGAGCGAGTGCGTCCGCTCCACCAGGTCCGTCGCCTCGTCGATCAGCACCAGGTCGGCCGGCGACCACTTCGCGGCCTTCACGCTGCGGAACGGCTTCGGCCACAGCAGCAGCTTCTGCTCGTCCTCGGTGAGGATGCCTTCGGCGTGCTCCGCGAGGAACTCCGGCTCGGCGAGCAGCCGCAGCACCAGCTTCGCCGGGTCCACCGGCGGCCACATCTGCTTGACGGCCGCCTTGACGGCCGGGTTCCGGGCCACGGCGTCCTGCACGCGGTCGTCGGGGGCCTCGCCCGCCTGCTCCATGCGCACGAGCACGGTGTGCGCGATGCGCTGCGGGAGCGCGTCGCGGGCGGCGCCGTAGCGGATGTCGCGGTTCTGGAGCTCCTCGACGATCTCGGCGAGTTCGTACGCCGGGACCCGCCAGCGGCGCGATCCGCGGACCACCATCAGCGGCTCGGTCGGCAGCGTGACGTGTGACCGTACGGCCCGGCGCAGCACCTCCGCCATCCGGGCGTCGCCCTTGACCACGGCCGTCTCGGCCTGATCGGCGGCCCGCACCTCGGGCCCGCCCGGGCGCGCCACGAGGTCGTCCACCGTCGCCTGCTTGACCTCCAGCTCGCCCAGCGCGGGCAGGACCTGCTCGATGTAGTGGAGGAAGGAACGGTTCGGCCCGATGACGAGGGTGCCGGTCCGGGCGAGCCGGTCGCGGTGCGCGTAGAGGAGGTAGGCGACGCGGTGCAGGCCGACGGCCGTCTTCCCGGTGCCGGGCCCGCCCTGGACGCACACCGATCCGCCGAGGCCGGAACGCACGATTTCGTCCTGCTCCGGCTGGATCGTCGCGACGATGTCCCGCATCGGGCCGACGCGCGGCCGTTCGATCTCCTGCTGGAGCAGCTTGCTGACGGCGGACGCCTCGGCGGGGTCCAGGAGGTGTTCGTCCTCGTACGCCGTCAGCTCGCCCCCGGTGTAACCGAAGCGGCGGCGCAGCGCGATGTCCTGCGGGTCGGTCCTGGACGCGCGGTAGAAGGGCTGCGAGACGGGCGCGCGCCAGTCGATGACCATCGGGTCGCCGCCCGCGTCGTGCACGTGCCGGCGGCCGATGTAGAACTGCTCGCCCTCCGCGCCTTCGGCGAGGGACGCGCCGGGCGCGTGCAGGTAGGTGAGGCGGCCGAAGAAGAGGGGGGTGTGGGCCAGGTCCGCGAGGGCCTTGATGCGGTCGTCGATCTGGGCCTGGAGGACGACGGCGTTGACCCAGTTCGCGGTGACGTCGCGGATGTCGAGGGACTCGACGTCCTCGCGCATGGCGCGCAGCGCGGCGCGGGACGCCGCGAGGTGGGCCCGTTCCCGGGCGAGCGGACCGGCTGATTCGGAACCGGTTGGCCCGGAACCGGTTGACTCGGAACCGTCTGGACGGGCTACGGCACTGCCTGCGGACACGGAACTGCCTCCAGCTGCTGATCTCTGTGATCGGACCGTCCGGTTTCCGAGCGGACGGCGGCTCTCCCCGGCGGCGTGGTGGAGCGACGGCGGGAGGGGAGGCGGCAAGAGCGGAGAGTGTAGCCAGCGGCGCGGCGGCGCGCGAACGGATTTCGGGGCCGGGGCGGGGCGGGGCGGGAGCGGGGAGGGGGGAGAACGCTCCCGTGTCATACCTGAGAGTGTCAAACCTTTGGGAGGGGCCCTAGGGGTGGGCGTGCGCCGTGAGGAGGAGACGGGGGGTCGCCCGGTTCCGCCCCGAGGGCGATGTGTGATCCGCCCTGGAAAAGGACCATGGATCCATGAGCACCGCACTCTTCACCCCGAGCCAGGGCCGCCACACTCGCGGCGCCACCACCTCTACCACCCCGTCCTCCACGTCCCTCGCCCCCGACTTCCACGCGGCGCACACCGCTCACACGGCCCGCGCGGCCGAGGCCACGCGGCCCGGCCAGCGGCGCAAGGGCGGCCTGCTGCGCGCGGCGAAGATCTTCGCCGGGACCGCCGTGAGCGTGGTCCTGCTCGGCGAATACGGCGAGGACGCCGGCGTCATACGTCGCTGACGCCCCCGCGGCCGGCTCAGCCGCCGGCCAGCAGCTCGTCCGCGTCCATGATCCGGTAGGCGTAGCCCTGCTCCGCCAGGAACCGCTGGCGGTGGGCGGCGTAGTCCTGGTCGATCGTGTCCCGGGCCACCACCGAGTAGAAGCGCGCCTCGTGACCGTCCGCCTTCGGACGCAGCACCCGGCCGAGGCGCTGGGCCTCCTCCTGGCGGGAGCCGAAGGTGCCCGACACCTGGATGGCGACCGTCGCCTCCGGGAGGTCGATCGAGAAGTTCGCGACCTTCGAGACGACCAGCACGCTGATCTCGCCCTCGCGGAAGGCGTTGAACAGCTTCTCCCGCTGCGCGTTCGAGGTCTCGCCCTTGATGACGGGCGCGTCCAGGTGCTCGCCCAGCTCGTCGAGCTGATCGATGTACTGGCCGATGACCAGCGTCTGCTCGCCCCGGTGCTTGCGCACCAGCGCCTCGGTGACCTTCCGCTTCGTCGCGGTCGTCGCACAGAAGCGGTACTTCTCCTCCGTCTCGGCGGTCGCGTAGGCCAGCCGTTCGGTCTCGGTGAGGTTGACCCGCACCTCCACGCAGTCGGCCGGGGCGATGTAGCCCTGCGCCTCGATCTCCTTCCACGGCGCGTCGAAGCGCTTGGGCCCGATCAGCGAGAAGACGTCCGACTCGCGGCCGTCCTCGCGCACCAGCGTCGCGGTCAGCCCGAGCCGCCGCCGGGCCTGGAGGTCGGCCGTGAACTTGAAGACGGGCGCGGGCAGCAGGTGCACCTCGTCGTAGACGATCAGGCCCCAGTCCCGGGAGTCGAAGAGCTCCAGGTGCGGATAGATGCCCTTCCGCTTCGTCGTCAGGACCTGGTAGGTCGCGATCGTGACCGGGCGGATCTCCTTGCGGGTGCCCGAGTACTCGCCGATCTCCTCCTCGGTGAGCGAGGTCCGCTTGATCAGCTCGTGCTTCCACTGGCGGGCCGAGACGGTGTTCGTCACCAGGATCAGCGTGGTCGCCTTGGCCTGCGCCATCGCCCCGGCGCCCACCAGCGTCTTGCCCGCGCCGCAGGGCAGCACGACCACGCCCGAACCGCCGTGCCAGAAGCCCTCGACCGCCTGCTGCTGGTAGGGGCGCAGCGCCCAGCCGTCCTCGGCCAGCTCGATCGGGTGCGCTTCGCCGTCGACGTACCCGGCGAGGTCCTCGGCGGGCCAGCCCAGCTTGAGCAGGGTCTGCTTGATCTGACCGCGCTCCGAGGGGTGCACGGCGACGGTGTCGGCGTCGAGCCGCGCGCCGACGAGCGGGGCGACCTTCTTGGACCGCAGGATCTCCTCCAGCACCGGCCGGTCCGTGCTGGTCAGCACCAGCCCGTGCACGGGGTGCTTGGTGAGGGTGAGCCGCCCGTAGCGGGCCATCGTCTCGGCGACGTCGACGAGCAGCGCGTGCGGCACCGGGTAGCGGGAGAACTCGACGAGCGCGTCCACGACCTGCTCGGCGTCGTGCCCGGCGGCCCGGGCGTTCCACAGCCCGAGCGGGGTGATCCGGTAGGTGTGGATGTGCTCGGGAGCCCGCTCCAGCTCGGCGAAGGGCGCGATGGCCCGCCGCGCGGCGGCGGACAGTTCGTGGTCGACCTCGAGCAGGAGGGTCTTGTCACTCTGGACGATCAGAGGCCCGTTCAAGAGCGTCCCTTTCCGGCGGTGTGGCCGTCCGGGCGCGGACGGCCAAACCTCCAGTCTGCCGTATCCGCCGCCGTGTGTGGGGGTCCGGCGAGATCCGAAAGGGACTGCCCGGGCGTATCCCGAAGGGACTGCCTAGGCGCCCAGGTGCGGGAGGGGGCCCGCCGGGTAGGGGGTCTCGACGGGGAGCAGGGCGCGGGCCGCGACCTCGTCCCCGGAGCGGACCAGGGCGTGGATCTCGCGGGCCAGCGGGGTGACGTCGCGGATGGACACCGTCCACGTGTCGGCGTAGGCGCGGGAGGCGGGTCCGGACAGGCCCAGCTGCAGGGACCGGTGGGGCAGCGGGTTCAGGTGGAGGTCCCGCTCCGGATCCCACTGGACGCGGGCGGGGGCGGCGCGCAGGGCGTCCCGCCAGGCGCCGTGGTCGGGGTGGGTGGCGGCCTCGTAGTGGGAGAGGCAGGCCCGGCGCAGCGCGTCGTCGAAACCGGCCCGGGTGATCTCGACGGCCAGGACCGTCTCCTGGTCGGCCTTAGTGCCCCAGCCGCAGCGGTACATCATCCACAGGAACGACGGCTTGATCCAGGTCATCCGCTCCCGCTTCCAGGCGGGAGGGAACCGCCCGTCACGCGCTGCGGGGAGGCCCAGGTGCGGCCCGTAGGCCTGGTAGACGGTGATCGTGTCGGCGGTGTGGACGGCGCGGATCCGGCGGGTCGGTTCTGGGGGCATGCGCTCAGGATGGCCGCCCGCCGAGCCGCCCGGCGAACGGTTTTCGCGGCCCGCCGCCTCGTCTCACAGCTGGTCGTCGGCCAGTTCCGCGACGCCCGTGACCCGGTGCAGGGCGTAGGTGCGGACCTCGTCCGCGGTGTGGTCGTAGCCGGTGACGAAGCCGCCCTCGACCCGCACCGGTGCGATCACGCGCTGACTGGCCGCGCCCTCGGCGTTCACGTAGCCGATCCACACCGCGGACCCGGTCAGCGCCGCCGCCTGCACCGTCGCCAGGGTCTCGGCCGCGCTGGTGCGCGGCAGTTCACCGGGGGCGGCGGACGCCGTGGCGGAGGGCGCGGGCTCCTTGCGGACCGCCGTCGCCGCGAGGTCGCCGGCGCGGATCGCGCGCACGGCCGCGCCCAGCAGCGTCGCGTCCGGCACCGGCGGCCCCTCCGGGACCGGTACGGGCGCGGCGCGGCGGGGGGTGCGGTGCGCGTCGGCGCGCGCCACCAGCACGTCACCGGTGCGGGATTCGGCGGCCGGGGCGTAGCCCATGGCCCGCAGCCCCTCGAGCAGCGCGCCCGGTTCGGCCTGCGCGGCCAGCACGGTCGGCGCGAGGCGGCGCAGGCCCAGACCGGCCGAGCGCTTGTCGGCGAGGAGTTCGCCGAGCACCGCGTCGTCGTCGCAGCGCACGTAGGAGGAGGCGGCGCCCACCCGCAGGTGGCCGTGCCGCCGGGCCACGTCGTCGATCAGGTAGGACAGCGGCTGCGGGACCGGGGTGCGGCTGTGCTCGGCCAGGAAGGCGTGCAGGTCGACGGCGGTGTGCCCGGCATCCAGGGCCCGGCGCACGGATCCGGGCGTGAACCGGTACACCGTCGCCCCGCCCTTGGACTCCACGTCGGCGAGCACGGCCAGCACGTCCCCGAGCGGCCGGCGCAGCGGACCCGGCGCGACGGCGGTCAGGTCGGCCTGCAGCAGGACGTGGTCCACCGGTTCCGGCAGCAGCGGCGCCAGCAGCGGCCCCGGATCCTCGTGCGCGAGCAGCGCCCGGCCGGGCGCCGACAGCGCCCCGCGCCCGGTCACCCCGAGCAGCTCCGCCTCCTCCAGCGTCCACCGCGCCAGGCGGGCCCGCAGCTCGCTGGTCCCGCGCACCGGCCGCTCCCAGGCGAGCCGCGCGAGCAGCGCGGCGGGGTCGGCGGAGCCGCCCTCGGGCAGCGCGGCGAGGAGTTCCAGGACCCGGCGGCGGACTTCGGGGGCCGCGCTGCGGTCCAGGTCGGGCCCGAGGACGGACAGGGTGCGGCCCTTGGCGTCCTGCTCGCCGGCCAGCGCGGCCGTGCGGGTGGCCGGGAGCCAGGCGGCGGCCAGCGCCGACCACCGCTCGGCGGGCGGGAGTTCGACCCAGGTGTCGAAGGCGGGGGTGGGGGCGTAGCGCTCGTCGGCTTCGCCGTCGCTGGCCAGCAGCCCCGCCGCGTAGGCGAGTTCGATCCAGAAGGCGGTGAGGGCCTCGGTGGTGTCCAGCGCGGCGGCGGTCCGCTTGAGGTCGCGGACGGCGAGTCCGCCCGCGCGCAGCACGGCGGGTCCGGTGTGCTCCCAGTACTTGACGAGCTCCTCGACGGTGGAGAGCGCGGCGAGCGCCTGACCGGCCGCGTTCGCGTCCACAAGCTGTGGACGGTGTTCGCGCGCCGCTTCCACCGGCGGGGCGACGGGCTCCACCGTGCGGTGCGCCAGCCCGCCGCGCAGGTGCAGGGCGACCTCGCGCGGCAGGACGACCGTGCGCGTCGAGGCGGGCAGCAGCAGCCCGTGGTCGCGCAGCCAGCGCACGGGCGGCGTCGGATGCGCGGTCACCTCGCCGTAGGGCGGCCCCCACACGAGCCGGCCCAGCACTTGGTGGGCTTCGGCGGGTGCCTCGTCGAGCAGCGCGGACATCCGCTCCCCGTCGGCGAACAGGGCGGTCAGCGCGGACACCGCCGAGACCGCGTCGTGGGTCGCGGGCAGCCCGGCGGCCAGCACGATCTCCTGGATCCGGCCCGGGGACATGCCCGCGGTGGCCTCGGCGACGGTCGGGCCGAGCCCGGTCGGGGAGGGCCGGGAGGCGGACGGGGCGAGCAACTCCCGCGCGGTGCGCACCAGTCGCAGGGAATCCTCGCCGCCCCAGAGGAGGGCCTGGTCGCGCAGGGCCCGCACGGCGCCCGGCAGCGCGGCCCGCACCGCGTCGGCGGCCTCCCGACGGTCGTCGTCGCCGTCCGGGGCCGCGCCGGTCAGCAGTGTTTCCAGCACGCCGTAGGGGCACGGGTCCGGCGCCACCGCCAGCGCCTCCGCGGTCTGGAGCGTGAAGCGGTCCAGGTGTTCCAGGGCGCGCACCACCGACGCGCGGGTCCCGGCGCGGGTCGCCAGTTGGGTGACGTCCCCCGGTACCGGGCTCAGCAGATCCGGCCGGGCGCGCAGCAGCGCGGCGAGCGCGGCGTCGTCGCGGGCGCGCAGCGCCTCGGCGAGAGAACGCGGAGCGGTCCCTGCGGTGCGTGGCTCGGGCACGGTCGCCTCCTGGTCGCGTCGGCCGGTCGTCGGCCGGTCCCCATCCGGTCCACGTTATCCGCTGCGTACGCGGCCGCTCCACGGGCGCACGCGCTACCTTTCGACGAGGCGGTACGGGAGGAGCCGGGGCGTGGGCATCGAGAGCGACCATCTGGTCTACGAATATCTGAGCCGGGTCGGGGACTTGGCCCAGCGGCGGCAGCTGGCGTCGAGCGACCGGATGCGGCTCGTGACGGGCCTGCGGGACGAGATCGACCGGCGCCGCGCCAAGTACGACCCGGAGACCCCGGCGGCGGTCCGGCGCATCCTGGACCGGATCGGCAGCCCCGAGGAGATCCTGGACGCGCTGGAGTCGGGCGGCCCGCGGGCGGCTTCCGCCTCGGCTCCCGCTCCGCAGGCGGATGCGGGGATCGGCGTACCGGTGCAGCGGGGGCCGGGGCGGTTGCGCGGTCGCACGCCCGTCCCGCCGCCGCGCCCCGAGCCGCCCGCGGCCACCGGGCCCGCGTCGCCGCACCTGGCCGGACTGGACGAACTCGGCCCCGAAGGGGGCGAATCGGGCGAGCCCGACTGGTGGCGGGTCACCCCCGGCCCCTACGGCGACGGTCCCCAGGTCGACGGTTTCGTGGGCGGCATCGAGCGGCCGCACCCGCGCGAGCTGCCCGACCTCTTCAAGGTCCCGGCGGAGGAGGACGAGGCGGCCGAGGCCGCCGCCGCCGCTGCCGGGGCGAGGGCGGCGGGCGGGTCCCGGGGGCGGGCCGCGGTACGGGCGCTGCGTGAGCGGCGGCGCCTGCGCAAGGAGGCCGCGGCGGCGGCGGGCACGACCCCGGTCGCGGAGGTCCCGGTCGTCCGGGCGAAGCCGCACGCCTTCCTCCTCCTCGCCGCCCTGCTCCTGGCGGTCGGCGTGGTCAGCGGCTACTGGGTGCTGCTCGGGCTCGGCTGGCTGCTGGCGTACGCGTCGCGGGTGCTCGGGCCCGCCGAGAAGAAGTGGGCGGTGTTCGGGCTGCCGGGGGTGGTTTTCGCGGGGGCGGTGGTGTGGGTGTGGGGCCGCCTGAACCACCGCTGGGGGGACCCCCTGGCCGATGCGCAGCTCGGCGAAGCCTTCCAGAGCATGTGGCCCTGGCTGGTCCGGGCCGCCGCCATCGCCTCGGCCCTCTACCTGGCCTGGCGCGCCCGCCGCGCCCGCTGACCCCCCCCGCCCCCACCCCGGGGCACCCCTGACCCGCGGGGCGAGCCGCTCCCGGCGCCCACGCCGAGCCACTCCCGGGCCCGGAGCAAATCCAGCCCGCCCGGCGTTTGAGGGCCCGCCGGAGGCCTCCCGGACCGGTACTTGCATCGCCGGAGGGGGCGGGGGCGGCCCCCGGGCCCTGCCCGGACCCGCGCCTCAAACGCCGGCGAGGCTGGGAGGTTCCGCCTTGGCGGGTCAAGTTCGGCTTGCCGGGTGCCGACAAGGACAGATCCAGCCTGCCCGGCGTTTGAGGGCCCGCCGGAGGCCGCCACGGGCCCGCAGCCCGGAAGCCCCGACTCCCCGCCCCGTCAGCGGCCCGGGTGCCCTCAGGGGGTCCAAGGAGAGGTCGGGACGATCAGGGGGGAGCCCGTTACCGGGTCGGGGATGACCAGGGAGGCGAGGCCGAAGACCTCATGGACCAGGTCGGCCGTGACCACGGCGGAGGGCGGGCCCTGCGCCACCACGCGCCCGGCCTTCATCGCCACCAGATGATCCGCGTACCGCGCGGCCTGGTTCAGGTCGTGCAGGACGGCCACCACCGTCCGCCCCCGCTCGTGGTTGAGCCGCCGGACCAGGTCCAGCACCTCCACCTGGTGCGCGATGTCCAGGAACGTCGTCGGCTCGTCGAGCAGCAGCAGCTCCGTCTCCTGCGCCAGCGCCATCGCGATCCACACCCGCTGCCGCTGCCCGCCGGACAGCGCGTCCACGGGCCGGTCCGCCAGGTCGGAGACGGACGTGCGCTCCATGGCCGCCACCACGGCCCGCTCGTCCGCCTCGGACCACTGCTGCCACCAGTGCTGGTGCGGCTGGCGCCCGCGCGCCACCAGGTCCGCGACCGTGATCGCCTCCGGTGCCACCGGGGACTGCGGGAGCAGCCCGATGGTCTGCGCGATCCGCCGGGTCGGCAGGGAGGCGAGCGCCTCGCCGTCCAGCAGGACGGCCCCGGAGCGCGGCTTCAGCAGCCGCCCCAGCGCCCGCAGGGTGGTGGACTTCCCGCAGGCGTTCGGGCCGACGATCACCGTCACCTTCCCGTCGGGGACGGACAGGTCGAGGTCCTCCACGACGACCCGGTCCTCGTAGGCGAGCGTCAGCCCGCTCGCCGCCAGACGGCTCACGTTTCTCCTCCAGTTCGGCCAGAACGGCCACTGCCACCGGCGTGCCCGGCGCGCCCGGTACGCCCGCGCACGATCAGCCAGATCAGGTACGGCGCCCCCACGGCGGCGGTCAGCACGCCCACGGGAAGCTCGGTCGGCGACAGCAGCCGGCGCGCCAGCAGGTCGGCCAGGACCACGATCACGGCGCCGGTCAGCGCCGAGCACAGCAGCGGGATCTGCGCGGTCCGGGTCATCCGGCGCGCGATCTGCGGGGCCAGCAGGGCGACGAAGTCGACGGGCCCCGCCGCACCCGTGGCCACGGAGGCCAGGACCACGCCCAGCGCGACCAGCCCGAGCCGCACCGGGCCCAGCCGGACCCCGAGCGCGGTCACGGTGTCGTCGTCGAGCGAGACCGTACGCTGCGCCCGCGCCGCCCACAGGACGGCCGGCAGCAGCGCCAGCAGCACCCAGGCGAGCGGTTCGGCGATGTCCGATCCGCGCCCGTTGAGGGAGCCGGTCATCCAGATCTGGGCCTGCTGGGCCACGAGGTAGTCGCCCTTGGTCATCAGCAGCGTCGTCACCGACCGCAGCGCGATGGCGAAGCCGATGCCGATGAGCACGAAGCGCCCCGCGTGCAGCCCGCCGCGCCAGGCGAAGACGTAGACCAGGAAGGCCGCGAGGAGCCCGCCGAGCACGGAGAGGTAGGGCAGGACGGCGTACGAGGTCACCCCGAAGGTCAGCGCCGCCACGGTGACCGCGCCCGCGCCCTGGCTGATGCCGATGATGTCGGGGCTGGCCAGCGGGTTGCGGGCGACGGTCTGGATCAGCGCGCCCGCGACCCCGAAGGCGAGGCCGACGAGCAGGCCCACCGTCAGCCGGGGCAGCCGCAGCGTCCCCACCACCAGGTCGTCCGGCGAGGGCCGCCCCAGCAGCACCTTGACGACCTCCCCGGGGGCGACGAAGGACTCGCCGACGCAGAGGTACGCCACGCACACCGCGGCCAGCAGCGCCGCGAGGCCGCACGCGACCGCGGTGGCCCGGCGGTGCAGCAGGAACGATCCGCGCCGGCCCCGGACGAGCGCGTACCCGGCGGGCCGGGCGGGCACGGAGGAGGCGGCGGGGGCCGCAGCCGGGCCCCGTACGCCGGTGGGGGCGCTCACGCGGCCACCGCCTTGCGGCGGACCAGGACGACCAGGAACGGCACCCCGATGAGCGCGGTCATCACCCCGGCCGGAACCTCGCCCGGCGGTACCACGACCCGCCCGGCCACGTCCGCGACCAGCAGCATCACCGGCCCGATCAGCGCGGCCATCGGCAGCACCCAGCGGTGGTCGCCGCCGACCGCGGCCCGCGCGAGGTGCGGCACGGCCAGCCCGATGAAGGCGATCGGCCCGGCCGCCGCGACCGCGGCACCGGTCAGCACCGTGGCCCCGAGCCCGCCGACGACGCGGACGGCGCCGACGTTCTGCCCGAGCCCCTTGGCGACGTCCTCGCCGAGCGCGAGCGCGTCCAGACCGCGCGCCACCGCCACCACCAGCACCGCCCCGGCCAGCAGGAACGGCCAGATCTGGGAGACCACCCGCAGGTCGCGCCCGGCGACCGAGCCGACCTGCCAGAACCGGAACTCGTCCAGGGTGGACGCCTTGGTGGTGAGGACCGCCATGGTGACGGAGGCGAGCAGCGCGTTGATCGCGGCGCCGCCGAGGGCGAGTTTCACGGGGGTCGCGCCGCCGCGCCCGCTCGCCGCGATGGCGTACACGGCGACGGAGGCGACCGCCGCCCCGGCGAAGGCGAACCACACGTAACCGGTGAGCGTGTGCACCCCGGCGAAGGCGATCGCGCAGACGACCGCGACCCCGGCTCCCTGGCTGATGCCGAGGATGCCGGGGTCGGCGATGGGGTTGCGGGTGATGCCCTGGAGGGCGGTCCCGGCGAGCGCGAGGCCCACCCCGACCATGAGGGCGACCAGGGTGCGCGGGACCCGCAGGCTGCGCACCACCTCCGCGTCGGGGGTGTGCGCGCCGCGGAACAGCGCGTCGAACACCTCCGCCGGGGGTATGGAGCGGGCGCCGACGGCCAGGCTCAGGACGACCGCGCACAGCAGCGCGGCGAGCCCGGCCGCCGTCCACCCGAGGCGGCGGGCCGTCAGGGCGCGCCGCGGGAGGGGAGCGCTGCGGGCGGCCGGCGGGCCGTGGTCGCGGTCGCGGTCACCGGGGCCGGGGGCGCCGCGGTGGGGGGTGCTGGGAGCGGGGGCTGACATCTCACCCAATTTCATGATCCGGTAAGGCGAGCCTAAGTCTACGTTCCCGGGCGTTGCCGCGGCCTCGGCACAATGGAGGGCATGACCTCTCCCGCCACGGCCCCCGCCGGACCCCCCGCCGCGCCCGCGTTCACGGTCGGCTTCGACCTCGACATGACCCTCATCGACTCCCGCCCCGGCATCAGGGCGACGTACGAGGCGCTGTCCGCCGAGACGGGCACCTGGATCGACGCCGCGGAGGCGGTCACCCGGCTCGGGCCGCCGCTCGACGACGAGCTGGCGAACTGGTTCCCCGAGGAGCGGATCGCGGAGGTGGCCGACCGCTACCGGGAGATCTACCCCGCCCACGCCATCGCGCCGACCCCGGCGATGCGCGGGGCGCGCGAGGCGGTCGAGGCGGTGCGGGCGCTCGGCGGCCGGGCGATCGTCGTCACGGCGAAGCACGAGCCCAACGCCCGCCTGCACCTGGCGCACCTGGGCATCGAGCCCGACGCGGTGATCGGCTGGCTGTGGGCGGAGGCGAAGGCGGTCGCGCTGCGCGAGTACGGGGCGCAGGTCTACGTCGGCGACCACGTGGGCGATGTCCGCGGGGCCCGCACGGCGGGCGCGCTGTCCGTAGCGGTGCCGACCGGCCCGTGCCCCGAGCCGGAACTGCGCGCGGCGGGCGCGGACGTGATCCTGGCGGATCTGACCGCGCTGCCGGCCTGGCTGGCGGAGTACGTCGCCACGCGCCCGGTGGTGGCGGAGGCGGCCGAGCTGGTTCAGGAGGTCTGAACCGACCCCTACGCTACGCGGAGCCCCGCGCGGCGGAGGCGGCCGACGCGGCGGCCTGCGAGCGGCGGGCCGCGCGGCGCTGGGCGGCGGCAGAGCGGAGCACCCCGGCGGCGGAGATCGCGAAGCCGACGCCCATGAGCATGCACACGGCCCACGCCCACGAGGGGAACGGCCGCGTGTGCAGGAACAGCGGGGCCATCGTCGCGAGGGTCGCCACGGCACCGAGGATGAACACGATGCCGCCGGCCCTGACCAATGCGTCGCCGGGCCGCGCTTCGTCGGGCTGCGCTTCGCCGGGCCGCGCATTTTCGGAACGGGGAGTGGGAGTCACCTCACCAGGGTAGTTCCCTGGCCGAAGGGCCACTGCAGGAAGGACCGGGGGACGCCTTGTCAGGGTGATCTCGGCCATTAGCCTTGAGGGTGACAGGTCACAGATGATCTGCCACACCGACGAGCGCAAGGACAGAGGACGGACGTGCCTACCGGCAAGGTCAAATGGTTCAACAGTGAGAAGGGCTTCGGCTTTCTCTCCCGCGACGACGGCGGCGACGTCTTCGTCCACTCGTCGGTACTGCCGGACGGGCTCGACGCGCTCAAGCCCGGCCAGCGCGTGGAATTCGGCGTGGTCGCGGGCCAGCGGGGCGACCAGGCCCTGTCCGTGACGGTCCTGGACCCGACGCCGTCGGTCGCGGCCGCGCAGCGCCGCAAGCCCGATGAACTCGCGTCGATCGTCCAGGACCTGACGACCCTGCTGGAGAACGTCACGCAGCAGCTGGAGCGCGGCCGCTACCCCGAGAAGGCGCAGGGCGCGAAGATCGCCGGCATGCTGCGCGCGGTGGCCGACCAGCTCGACGTCTGACCTTCCGGCCCGGTCCCGGAGGCCGTGAACGGCCGTGCCCCGGCCCCGCTCCTCGCGGGGGACCGGGGCACGGCCGTTCCGGCGTCGCGTCTCAGGGGAAGTCGAGGGCGCCCGGCGCGATCGCCGGGACCAGGCCCTCCGCCGCCGCCCGGGTCAGCAGGCCGCGGACCGCCGCGTAGCCGTCCTCGCCGAGGTCCGCGGTGAACTCGTTGACGTACAGCCCGATGTGCTGGTCGGCGACCGCCGGATCCAGCTCCTGTGCGTGCGCCCGGACGTACGGGCGGGACGCCTCGGGGTCGTCCCACGCCATCCGCACCGACGTACGCGCCGCCTCGGCCAGCCCCCGCAGCGTTTCGGCGCCCAGCGAACGCCGGGCGATGATCGCGCCGAGCGGGATCGGCAGCCCGGTCGTGGACTCCCAGTGCTCGCCCATGTCGGCCAGGCAGTGCAGCCCGTGGTCCCGGTAGGTGAACCGCGCCTCGTGGATCACCAGTCCGGCGTCCACCCGGCCCGCGCGCACCGCGGGCATGATCTCGTGGAACGGCATCACCACGACCTCGCCGACCGCGTCGGGCAGCACGTCCGCCGCCCACAGCCGGAAGAGCAGGTAGGCCGTCGAGCGCTCGCTCGGCACGGCCACCGTCTTCCCGGTCAGGTCGACGCCCGGTTCGCGGGTCAGGACCAGCGGCCCGCAGCCCCTGCCCAGCGCCCCGCCGCAGGGCAGCAGCGCGTAGTCCTCCAGCACCCAGGGCAGCACCGCGTACGACACCTTCAGCACGTCGAGCCCGGCGAGGCCGGCCGCCTCGGCGGGAGCGTCCGGACCGCGCTCGGCGATGCCGTTGGTGACGTCGATGTCCGCGAAGGTCACGTCCAGCGCGGGCGCGCCCGGCACCCGGCCGTGCGCCCACGCGTCGAAGACGAAGGTGTCGTTGGGACAGGGCGAGTAGGCGATCTTCAGCGGTTCGTCACTGCGCATGCGGACGTTCTCCCCAGTTCGCGAGTACGGGCCCCAGCGCGCGGAAGCCGTCGGTGAGCGCACCGAGCGCCTCCCCGATCCGCCAGGCGGCGCGGTCGCGCGGGCCCACGGCGTTGGACACGGCGCGGATCTCCAGGACCGGCAGCCCGTGCGCGGCGGCCGCCTCGGCGACCCCGAAGCCCTCCATGGCCTCGGCCCCCGCGAGCGGGTGCCGGGCGGCGAGGCGCGCCGCGCCCTCGGCGGTGCCGGTGACCGTGGAGACGGTGAGCACGGGGGCGAGCAGGGCGCCCGTGGCCTCGGCGGCGCGGGCGGCCAGCGCGGCGGGCGGCAGGTGCACGGTGTGGCCGAAGCCCAGTTCCCGGACGTCCAGGAAGCCCTCGGCGGTCTCGGCCCCGAGATCGGCCGCGACGACGGCGTCCGCGACGACGAGCGAGCCGACCGGAGCGGCCGGCTGGAACCCGCCGCCGATCCCGGCGCTGACGACGAGGGAGTACGGACGGGGGCCGCTCGGGCCGGGCCCGCCCGCGAGGGAGACCGCGAGCGCGGTGGCCGTGGCCGCCGCGGCGGCGGCCGGGCCGACCCCGCCGACGAGCACGTCGAGGGCGAGGCCCGGCAGGTCCCGGCGGGTGATGGGGTACCCGCCGGGGAGCGTGCGCGGCTCGGGCGGACCGGAGAGGTCCGGATGAGGGGTGAGACCGGCGACGACGGAGTCGGCCTCCGCCGCCACCGCGGTCACGACGAGCGCGCGCACGGCGAGGACTACTTCTTGAGCTTGAGGTTGAAGGTCCAGACGGAGGTGGGCTTGCCGTTCTCGCTCAGCTCGATGATGTGGATCGGCTGGGCGTCCACGGGGGCGGCGGGCGCGCCCTGGCCACCGGTGGAGAAGGGGTTCAGGCCGGGGAAGCTCTGGTAGGTGTTGGAGGTGAGGTCGCCGAGGCGCTGCGTGCCGACGGCGGCCAGCCACTTCTTGCCGCCCTCCACGACCTCGGGCTCGACGCCCAGACGCAGGGTGTCGCCGGCGGTGTAGTCGATGGACTGGGCGTTCTTCGCGCCCTTGGAGTCTTCGAGGCACTCCTGGACGCGCGCGTCCGACAGCTCCTTCTCCGAGTCCTTGAGCTTGCAGGTGGCCTGCGCGGACACCGACGAGCTGCCGACCGTCACGGTCGCCAGCGGCGTCGGCTTGTCGCAGGCGGAGAGGACGAGGAGGCCGGCGGAAACGGCTCCGAGGGCCGCGACACTGCGGCGGGCCCTACCCGAGGAAAGCGGTGCGGTCATGAGCCGAAGGCTATCGGGCCCCCGGGCCGCGCCGCCGCATGGGGTCCCGGTGCGGCGCCACCGCCTGCGGTCGGCTCGCTCCGGCGCCTACGCCACCCGGGTCCGCTGCGGCCCGCGCCGGGTGTGCCCGGGCGAGGACAACAGGCCGCGCACCGCCATCACCGCGCCCAGCGCCACGATGACCGCGGCCACCCCCATCCCCAGCACCCCGTGCAGCGGGAGCGCGATGCCGATCGCCCCGCCCAGCACCCACGCCACCTGGAGCAGCGTCTCCGACCGGGCGAAGGCCGACGTGCGCACCGCCTCCGGGACGTCCCGCTGGATCATCGCGTCCAGCGACAGCTTCGCCAGCGCCTGGCAGAACCCGGCCGCTCCGGCCAGTACCGCCATGAACAGGCCGCTGAACAGCACGGCCGCCAGGACCGCCACCCCGAGCGTCACGCACAGCACCACCGCGATGATCGTCTCCGGCGCACGGGCCCGCAGCCAGGCACCCACCGCCGTCCCGCACGCGTTGCCCACGCCCGCCGAGACACCCACGATGCCCAGGGAGACGGCCGCGCTCTGCCCGGCCAGCGGGTGCTCCCGCAGCAGGAACGCCAGGAAGAAGATCAGGAACCCGGACAGCCCGCGCATCGCCGCGTTCGCCAGCAGCCCGCAGAGGACCGGGCGGCTGACCGTCCGCAGCCCCGGACGCTTCGAATGCGCCTCGTGGGTGGAGAGCCGGGCCCGGCGCTCGCCCTTCGCGTCGTCCACCTTGTGCGGCATGGAGAGCGCGGCGAAGGTACCGGCGACGAAGACCGCGCACGCCCCGTACAACGGCCACGGCGGGCCGATCGCGTGCAGGCCCGCCCCCACCGGCGCCGCGGCCCCGGTGGCCAGCAGACCGGCCAGCGTGACCCGGGAGTTGGCCTTCACGAGCGAGAAGTCGGGAGGGAGCAGCCGCGGCACGACCGCGCTGCGCACCACCCCGTACGCCTTGGACGCGACCAGCACGCCGAGCGCCGCCGGATACAGCTCCAGCCCGCCCGTGGCCACCGCTCCCGACATCATCACGGCGAGCACCGCCCGGGTGAACATCGCCGCCGCCATCGCGGCCCGGCGGCCGTGCGGCAACCGGTCCAACAGCGGGCCGATGACGGGGGCCAGCAGGGTGAAGGGCGCCATGGTGATGGCGAGGTAGAGCGCGACCCGGCCGCGGGCCTCGTCGGTGGGGACGGAGAAGAAGACGGTCGAGGCGAGCGCCACTGTGATCATCACGTCACCGGCGCCGTTGATCGCGTGCAGCTCGATCAGCTTGCCGAGGCCCGATTCGCCCGCCCCGTGGGCGTGCGTGGCCCGCCGGATTCCGCGCGCCGTCCCCGTGATCGGCAGGTGCAGGGCACGGCCGACTGCCCGGCCGGTCCTGCGGACCGGTCCCGGGCCGCCTTCGGACGACCGTACGGGTGCCATCTCGCCATAGTGCCCCACACGGCCCGCGGGAACCCCTCCCGGCGCGCTTCCCGTCCCCTCCCCGTGTCCCCGGGGCCGGGGCCGCGGGGAGCCGGGCGTCCGCGAATCGGACGTGCATGTGGGCCCAGGCCCCAAGAAGAGGTAGCGTGCGTAGCGCGCCACCGGCGGTTGCTCTTGGCCGCGCGCCTCTTCGCTGTCCCGCAGAATGGATTGCAAAAGGTGCGCCCGAGGCCGATCGGGTGCGGACGTCGACGCGGCCCTCTGGTCCGCTCCGCCCGCGCCACGTACGGACAGCACCGACGGGTCGTTGTGGACGACAGTACGGACGGCGCACACGTGAGACGGCGTAGGAGAGAACGAGACCAGTGAGTGCTGCGACGACGCGAAGCCGTACCCCGCGTACCCCTGACCGCCTGTGCGTCGAGGCGGTAGAACTCGCGCGGGCGGCGGCCGAAGAGGCCGCCTACCCCGGGGTGGTGGGAGAGCACGTATCCGCCGTGGCGGAGGGCGACCGGGTCGTCACCCACTACTTCGAGGCCAAGGAACCGGGGTACCGGGGCTGGCGCTGGGCCGTCACGGTGACCCGCGCCTCCCGCGCGAAGAACGTCACCCTCGACGAAACGGTGCTGCTCCCCGGCTCCGACGCGCTCCTCGCGCCCGAGTGGGTGCCGTGGAGCGAGCGGCTGCGACCGGGTGACATGGGGCCGGGCGACCTGCTGCCCACCGACGCCGAGGACCTGCGGCTGGAGCCCGGCTGGTCCGGCGAGGACGCGCCGCCGCCGAACTCCGTGGTCTCCGCCGAGATGGCCGAACTGGTCGAGGCGGAGGACGCGGACGTCACCGACCGCGCGGTGGTGCCGGTCGTGCCGGTGCGCGGGTCCATCACCTCGGTGGCCGAGGAACTCGGCATGCGGCGGGCGCGCGTGCTGTCCCGCTACGGCCTGCACACTGCGGCCGACCGCTGGGACGAGTCCTTCGGGGCGAAGACGCCGATGGCGCAGGCGGCGCCCGCGTCGTGCGTGTCGTGCGGCTTCCTGGTCGCGATCGGCGGCTCGCTGGGGCAGGCCTTCGGGGTCTGCGCGAACGAGTTCAGCCCGGCCGACGGGCGGCTCGTGTCCCTGTCCTACGGGTGCGGGGGGCACTCCGAGGCGGCGGTGATGCCGGTGCCGATGCGGCCTGCGCCGCCGGTGCTGGACTCCATGGCCTCGGACGAGTTCACCCTGCGCCCGACGCCCGACACCGGCTCGGTCCCCACCACGGACCCCACCCCGCCGGACCTGGGCCACTCCTGACCCACCGGTCCGCTCCCTCCGGGGGCGCCTCAAACGCCGGCGGGGCTGGAATTCCAGCCCCGCCGGCGCTTGAGGGCCGGCCGGAGCCAGCGAGGCTGTATTTCCAGCCCGCCCGGCGTTTGAGGGCCCGCCGGAGGCGCTTCAGCCCCGCCGGCGCTTGAGGCGGCGCACCCCGGTCGGGCTACGGGAGGGGGTCCTCCGTGATCGGGATCGGGTGGCTCCCGTTCGGCGAAGCCACCGGCACCGGCGTAGCCACCGGCACCGCCGCCCCCGCATCGGCCTGGTTCATCGACGACAGCAGCTGCCGCGCGAGCCCCAGCCCCGTACCGCCCATCGTGAGCGCCTTCGCGAACATCTCCGACATCCCCTCGGCCCCGTTCAGCAGCACCATGTGCTCGACGTTGCCGAAGGCGCTCGCGCCCGCCTGCACGATCTGCGGCCAGTTCTCGGCGAGCTGCTGGGCGACCACGGCCTCCTGGTTCTCCGCCAGCGCCGCCGCCCGCGCCTTGATGGACTCGGCCTCGGCGAGACCCTTGGCCTTCGCCGCGTCGGCCTCCGCCAGCCCCCTGGCCCGCGCCCACTCGGCGTCCGCGAGGCCCTTGGCCTGCGTCGCCGCGGCTTCGGCCTCACCGGTGGCCCGGGTGGCCTTCGCCGCCGCGAGACCGCGGGCCTCGGTGGCCTCGGCCTCGGCGGCCGCGGCCGTCTTCACCCGGGTGGCCTCGGCGGCCGCCGCGAGTTCGGTCTCCCTGGCCTTGGCCTGGGCGGCCGAGATCCGGGAGTCGCGGTCGGCCTCGGCGAGCGTGCGCTGCTCGTAGGCCTTGGCGTCCGCTGGCTTGCGCACGTCCGCCTGGAGCTGCTGCTCGATGCGGTCGGCCTCCAGCTCGGCGACCCGGGTCTCCTGGACGACGACCTCCTGGCGGGCGGCGGCGTCCGCGAGCGGACCGGCTTGGCGGGCCGAGGCCGCGGCCTTGTCCCGCTCGGCCTGGTAGCCCGCCTGGAGGATCTCGCTGTCCCGGGTGGCCTCCGACATGCGGGCGAAGGCGGCCTGTTCGGCCTCGGTGGCCCGCAGGTTCGCATCGGCCTGGGCGATCCGCGCGTCCCGCTGGACGGCGGCCGCGTGCGGCATCGCGAGGTTCTTGATGTAGCCGGTCGGGTCCTCGATCTCGTGGATCTGGAGCGAGTCGACGATGAGGCCGAGCTTCTCCATCTCGCTGCCGCAGGCCGCCCGGGTCTGCCCGGTCAGCTTCTCGCGGTCACGGATCATGTCCTCGACCGTCAGCCCGCCCACGATGGAGCGCAGGTGACCGGCGAACACGATGTGCACGCGTTCCGGGATCATCTTCTGCTGGTCGAGGAAGCGGCGCGCCGCGTTCGCGATGGAGACCATGTCGTCCCCGACCTTGAAGATGACCACGCCCTTGACCTTGAGCGGGATGCCCTGGTGGGTCACGCAGTCCACCAGCAGCTGGGTTTCGTTCAGGTCCAGCGACAGTTTGCGCACCGCCTGGACACCGGGCATGACGAGCGTGCCGCGGCCGGTGACGATCCGGAACCCCATGCCGTCGCCGAGGCCCTCGGTCTTGTGGGTGGAACCGGAGATGACAAGTGCTTCGTTCGGTTCGGCCACCCGCCACATGAGCTTGAAGAGGCCGATCAGAAGAAGTAGTGAGGCGAGGACTGCTCCCGCCACGACGCCGATAGCCATCGGCAACGCCCCCTTAGTGCAGTGCCGTTGCGGCACCGGTGAGGGCGAGTCTGCGCCCGCGCGGGGGTGGCGTGAAGACGCCGGAGGAGCCTTGTCGCAATCTTGATACGTGCCGGGGCGCGGGGGTCAGCCGGCGTAGGCGGCGGTCACGTACACCGTGCGCGGCGGCAGGTGTTCGACCACCGTGACGACGGTTCCGACGGGAAGGGTTTCCCGTCCGTCCAGGGCCGGGTGGGCGAGGAAGTGCTCGGCCCCGCCGCGGATCCGGATGATGACCTCGCCCACGAGGCCGGGCCCCACCGTGCCGGTGACCCGCCCGGTCATCCCCGCCATGTCCTGGTCCATGGGGGCAGGTTACGCGGGAAGGGCCCGGGGAGACCCCGGGCCCGTTCCATCCGTCCGCTGCCGCGCTCGTCAGTTGGCGAGCGCGACCGTGGTCTGGTCCGGTCCGGGGTCCGCCGTCGGGGCGGCGCCGGTGCGCCGGACCCGGGTCGCGGCGATGACGGCGGCGACGAGCAGCAGGGCGATGGCGCCGTAGGAGGCGGTGTGCATGCCGTGGACGAACGCCTCGCGGGCGGCGGCCAGTACGCCCTCCCCGGCCCGGCCGCCGATCTGCCGGGCGGCCGCGGCGGCGCCGCCGAGGGTCTCCCGTACGGCGGGCTGCGCGTCGGCCAGGTCGCTGCGGTAGACGGCGGTGCCGAGGCTGCCCAGCAGGGCCATGCCGAGCGCCCCGCCGAACTCGCTGCCGGTCTCCAGCACCGATGCGGCCGAACCGGCCTTCTCGGCGGGGGCCGAGGACAGGGCCATGTCGGAGACGAGCGACATCACGGCGACGATCCCGCCGGCCAGGACGGCCGCGCCGGCCAGCAGCAGCCAGAGCGAGTCGGTGCCGGTGAGGGCGAGGAGGGTGAACCCGGCGGCGCCGGTGGCGAACCCGCCGGCGATGACGACGGGGCGGCCGTACTTCTGGCCGAGCGCGGTGGAGGCGGGGGCGGCGGCGCCGACGGCGAGCGAGGGGGCCAGGGACCACAGCGCGGCCTCCAGGGTGCCCATGCCGAGGACGGACTGGAGGTACTGGGTGGTGAAGTAGGCCGAGCCCATCATGACGAAGGCGGCGATGGTGTTGAAGGCGACCCCGGCGGCGAAGCCGCGGCCCCGGAAGAGGTCCCGGCCGATCATGGCGTCGTCCCGGGTGAGCTGGCGGCGTACGAAGACGGCGCCGAAGACCAGGCCCGCGGCGAGGCAGCCGAGGGGGACCGGCGCGAAGCCCTCGGCGGCGATCTCCTTGAGGCCGTAGACGACGGGGAGCACGGCGGCCATCGAGAGCGGGACGCCCAGCAGGTCGAAGCGGCCGGGAGCCGGGTCCTTGAACTCCGGTACGAGCACGGGGACCAGCGCCAGCAGGAGCAGCATCGCGGGCACGTTGACGAGGAAGACCGACCCCCACCAGAAGTGGTCCAGGATCAGCCCGCTCATGACCGAGCCGAGGGCGATGCCGCCGGCCATGGCGCCGGACCAGATGCCGATGGCCTGCCCGCGCTGCTTGTCGTCCTGGAAGAGGTTGCGTACGAGCCCCAGCGTGGACGGCATCAGGGTCGCGCCGCCGACGCCGAGCAGGACGCGGGCGGCGATGAGCATCTCGGCGCTGGTGGCGTAGGCGGCGCCGACGGAGGCGAGACCGAAGGCGGCCGCGCCGATCAGCAGCAGCTTGCGGCGGCCGATGCGGTCGCCGAGCGATCCCATGGTGATGAGGAGTCCGGCGAGGGCGAAGGCGTAGCTGTCGAAGATCCACAGCTGCTGCGTCGCGGTGGGGTCCAGCTCCCGGGTGATGGAGGGGATGGCGAAGTAGAGGACGGAGACGTCCATCGAGACCAGGAGCAGGGGGAGCAGGAGGACGGTGAAGGCGGTCCATTCCCGGCGGCCTGCGCGTCGTGCTGCGAAGTTCGTCATGAGCAGCAATGTACAAGCGTCATAAACGATTGTCTAGTACGTGCGTATGGCACAGCTGTATATGACGCTTGTCTTGCTAAAGTGGGCGGCATGGGACATCGTGAAGATCTGCTCGAAGGCGCCAAGAAGTGCCTGGTCGAGAAGGGTTTCGGGCGCACGACGGCGCGGGACATCGTCAATGCGTCCGGCGCCAATCTGGCCTCCATCGGCTACCACTACGGCTCCAAGGACGCCCTCCTCGCCCAGGCGTTCATCGCGCTCGCGGAGGAATGGGGCGATGCCTTCAGCCCGGACGTGACGGGGGAGGGCGGCTCGCTGGAACGCTTCCGCTCGGTGTGGGAGGGGATCCTCTCCCAGCAGCAGCGGTCCGCGCCCATGTGGGCGGCCAGCATGGAGGTCGCGCTCAACCGGGACCAGATGCCGGAACTGGGGGACATGCTGGCGTCCTCGGAGAGCGAGGGGCGGCGCGGGCTGATCTCCCTGTTCACGGGCATCCCGGAGGAGGACCTGAGCGCGGACGACCTCCGCACGCTGGGGGCGGTGTACCAGGCGTTGCTGACGGGGGTGATGCTGCAGTGGAAGTTCGATCCGGCGACCGCCGCGACGGCGGCGGACCTGACGGAAGGCATGCGGCGCCTGGCCGCCTCCGCCTCCGCGCCGCCGCCCCGGACCCCCTGACGGGGCCGCCGCCCCCCCCGCCGCCTCAATCGCCGGCGGGGCTCAAGTTTCCGCGCCGGGGGCGAACCGGCTGGGCCCCGGCCCTTGGCCCCGCACCGCGCCTCAATCGCCGGCGGGGCTGGGTATGGCCGGTGGTGGCCCGGTGGTGGCCGGAGCCAGGGGGATGGATCGTCCGGAACTGGCCCCCGCCCCAGCGCCCGCGCCTCAATCGCCGGCGGGGCTGGGTATGGCCACGGTGGGCCGGTGGTGGTCTTACCCGCCGGGGCTCGGGGCATTTTCAGCCTCGCCGGCGTTTGAGGCGCGGCACCGGGTCGGGGCTGCGGCCGGCCGATCCGTCCCGCTGGCTCCGGCCACCGGCGGTCACACTCGCCGGTGGCCCAGGGCACATCCAGCCCCGCCGGCGTTTGAGGCGCGGTGCTGGGCGGGGGCCGCGCCCCGGCCGATTCACCCCCTGGCTCGGGGGCACCGCCCCCTCAGTCCCGCCGCCCCCGGCGGGTCAGGCGGCGGGTGGTCACGGCGAGCGCGGCCGCGCCGAGCAGGACCGCCGCGCCCACCGTGACGTTGCCGCCGTCGGTCCCGCCCGGCGCCGCCGAGGGCCCCGCGCCACCGGCCGGAGCCGACGGCCCGCCGCCCGGCCCGGGCGACGACGCACCCGGCCCCGGCCCCGGCCCCGGCCCCGGCACCGCCACCACCCGACTGCTCGCCCCCTCCGAGCCGAACATCAGCGTCCTGCCGTCCGGCGCGTACGTCACCGACTCCGCCTGCCCCTGCCACGGCGCGTCCACCCGCACGCCCTCCCCCTGCGGCTTGCCGTCCTTCCAGGGGAAGGTCCGCGCGAAGAAGTACCCCCGCAGCGTCAGGCTCGCCCCGTCCGGCGAGAAGGCCCCGTCCGTCACCCACGGCACGTCCGCCACCCGCCGGAACTCGTTGCTCCCCGACGCCGACAGCTGCTGGGGCCCCTCGTACAGCCCGCCCTTGTCCTCGCTCTTGCTCGCGATGTACACCCGCCCGGTCACCGGATGCACCATCAGGGCCTCGGCGTTGCGCGGCCCGTCCGCGTAACGCACCGTGAACTGAACCGGCTTGACCGTTACGTCGCCCAACTGGGCCGGCTCGGGGAAGCGGTAGATCCACACGTGGTCCCAGGTGCCGCCCAGGTTGTCGCCGATGTCCCCGACGTACAGCTGCCCGTCCGGGCCGAGCGAGATCGCCTCGACGTCGCGCGGGGCGCCGACGCCCGCCATCGTGACGCGGGCGACCGTACGGCCGGTGGCGGAGTCGACGGCGTACACGTACGGCCCGTCGTCACTGTCGTTGTGCGTCCAGTAGACCCCCGGGTGGATCTTGCTGGCCGCCAGCCCGCTGGACTCCTTGATCCGCGGATCCGCGATCGTGAAGGACGAGGCCCCCGGCCCGGGCGCGGGCGAACCGGCTGCTGCCGCGGCGGCCCCCGGCAGCAGCGACAGGATCCCGACAGCGGTGACGGCAACGGCAGCGACGGCGGAGGCGGAGGCGGAGGCGGCAGGCAGGGGCGGGCGCATCCCCCCAGCCTGCCAGGCCGCCCCGGCCGGCGCGTGTCCGGCATCACGTGGGCAGCGCGACGGTGATCCGCGATGATGACCGGATGCGTTTCATGTTCGTCGGCGATTCCATGACCATCGGACGCGCCGGCGACTTCACCTGGCGCTACCGGATGTGGCAGCACCTCAGCACCCGCTGCGGCGGCCCCCACGAGATCGTCGGTCCGCGCAGCGGGCTCTACGACGCCTCGGCCGACGCACCGGCCAGCCACGCCTACGCCGACCCCGGCTTCCCCGCCGCCGCCCGCCGCCACCTGGCCGGCTGGGGCGAGGGCTGGCAGCACATGGTCCCGCTCATCGGCGACGCCGCCCGCGCGCACCGGCCGGACGTGCTCCTGGTCTCCCTCGGCCTGATCGACCTCGGCTTCTACACGAACGCCGAGCAGACCGCCGCGAACGTCCGCCGCTTCGTCGCCGAGGCCCGCGCCGCCCGCCCCCGGATACGCATGGTGCTGCTCCCCGTCATCCCCAACGTCCGCGCCGACGTCGACGTTCCCTTCGCCGCCGAGGTGAGCCGCTTCAACGAGCTGCTCGCCAAGGCCGTCGCCGACCTGTCCACCGACGCCTCGCCGCTGCTGCTGGCCGCCCGGCCGCAGGGCTACGAACTGGCCCGCGACACCTATGACGGCACCCACCCCAGCGTCTCCGGCGAGCACCGCCTCGCGGGCGAGTTCGCGGCCGTCCTGCACCAGGCCTGGGGCATCGGCGCCCCGTACGCGCCGCTCCCGGGCCCGTGATTCCGTAGGTCCGTAGCTCCGTAGCTCCGTACGGGGGTGGCGTAACACGCCCTTCACCGGGGGGTCTTGCTTCGAGTGCGCTCCAAGCAGTTGGCTAGTGCCCCATGAAGTACACGCAGCTCGGACGCACCGGCCTCAAGGTCAGCCGACTTGTCCTCGGCACCATGAACTTCGGCCCCCAGACCGGGGAGCCGGAAAGTCACGCGATCATGGATTCCGCGCTCGACGCGGGCATCAACTACTTCGACACCGCCAACGTCTACGGCTGGGGCGAGAACAAGGGCCGCACCGAAGAGATCATCGGCACCTGGTTCGCGCAGGGCGGCGGCCGCCGCGAGAAGACCGTTCTCGCCACCAAGGTCTACGGCAGCATGGCTGCCGAGGGCGACCCGTGGCCCAACTACGACCGGCTCTCGGCGCTCAACATCCGGCGGGCCGTCGACGCCAGCCTGAAGCGCCTGAACACCGACCACATCGACGTCTACCAGTTCCACCACGTCGACCGGAAGACTCCTTTCGAGGAGATCTGGCAGGCCGTCGAGGTCCTGATCCAGCAGGGCAAGATCCTCTACGCGGGCTCGTCCAACTTCCCCGGCTGGAAGATCGCCCAGGCCAACGAGGCGGCCGCGCGGCGCGGGCGGCTCGGCCTGGTCAGCGAGCAGTGCCTCTACAACCTGGCCGAACGGCGCGCCGAGATGGAGGTCATCCCGGCCGCCGAGGCGTACGGGCTCGGGGTCATCCCGTGGTCGCCGCTGCACGGCGGGCTGCTCGGCGGCGCCATCCGCAAGTCCGCGGAGTCCGGCCGCACCGCGACCGGCCGCTCGGCGGAGGCCCTGTCCAACAGCTCGGTGCGGGCGCAGGTCCAGGCGTACGAGGACCTGCTCGGCAAGCACGGCCTGGAACCGGGCGAGGTGGCCCTCGCGTGGCTGCTGACCCGGCCCGGGATCACCGGTCCGATCGTGGGGCCGCGTACGCCGGAGCAGCTCGCCTCCGCGCTGCGCGCGGTCGAGCTGGAGCTGTCGCGGGAGGTGCTGGACGGGCTCGACGAGATCTTCCCGGGGCCGGGCGCCTCGCCGGAGGCCTTCGCCTGGTAGCGCGGGCCTTCGCCGGGTAGTGTCCGGGCGCCTTGCCGGCGCCCGGGCCCACGCCCGCGCCTACTGTCCGACGGCGGCGGCCACCGCCACGACGACGAACATCAGCACGAGCACACCGGCCATCACACGGTTACGGGTCTTGGGATCCACCTGTTGAGACTAACGCGTCGGGGTCAGCCGCCGAGCGGCCAGGCCCCGACGACGTCGTAGCGGGACCCGTCGGCCGCCCGGACCGGGCTGCTGCGCACCAGGCTCAGCTGCTCGACCGGCCACGGCGTGCCCTCGAAGCCCGCGAGGGCCTCGGTGTACGGGCGCAGGTCGCCCTCCCCGCTCCCGCGGGCCAGGGTCAGGTGCGGGGTGTAGCGGTGGTGCTGCTCCATCGGTACGCCGGCCTGCCGGGCGGCGGCGTCGGCGCCCTCGGCGAGCATCCGCAGCGCGTCGAGGCCGCCGGCCGCGCCGGCCCAGAGGGCGCGGCCGCCGAAGTGGCCCGAGCCGTGGATGCGGAGCGTGAAGGGTGCGCTTTGGGCGGCGGCCCGGGCGAGGCGGGCGTGCAGGGCGGGGAGGAGGTCTTCCCCGACCTCCCCCATGAAGGCGAGGGTGTAGTGCCAGCCGGCCTCGGCGGTCCACCGCAGCTCGGGCGCCGCGGGCAGCGCCCGGACCGCCGCGCGCAGCTCCGCGACAGCCCCGGCGGGCGGCAGCACGGCGGCGAAGAGTCTCATCCCCCGACCCTAACGGCCCCTGCGGCGGGGCGGCCCGACGTCCCCCGAGAGGCCTGGCGTGGGTGCGCCCAGCTCAAGTGCGGGCGGAGCAAATCCAACCTGCCCGGCGTTTGAGGGCCCGCCGGAGGCCGGGCCGGGCCGTAGCCCGGGTACGCACCGGCACGCGCGCGAGGCTGCGCCGGGTGCGGCCTCCGGCGGCGCCTCAAACGCCGGCGGGGCTGGGGTGGCGGGGGGCAAATCCAGCCCGCCCGGCGTCGCGCGACGCCCGGCTGCCGTGCTCCCCGTCCGCGACGATCCGCTCAAGAACCAGGAGCGTTCACCCCCGTGACCCAGCCCAGCACCGCACGACGGTTCCAGGCCCTCGGCGCCGCCGTCGCGATCACGGCGGGCGCCCTCGTGGCCGCCGCCCCCGCCGCCCGGGCGGCCCGCCCCGGCGCCCCCTGCGCCACCCCCGAGGTCGGCGCCGGCTGGTACGGCGACAACCGGGCCCGCCTCCAGCGGCTGATCGACCGGTACGGGCGGTGCGGCCCGTACCGCTCCGGCCACGACAAGCCCGTCGCCGTCTTCGACTGGGACAACACCGTCGTCAGGAACGACGTCGGCGACGCCACCCTGTTCTGGCTGCTGCGCAACGGCAGGATCCGCCAGCCCGACCACGGAGACTGGTCCACCACCAGCCGCTACCTCACCCCGGCCGCCGCCACGGCCCTCGCCGGCGCCTGCGGCCCGCTCGCCCGCCCCGGCGCCCCGCTGCCCACCGGCGACGGCGACCCCGCCGGGATCCGCTGCGCCGACGAGATCAACGCCGTCTACGGGACCTCGGCCACCCGGTCCGGCGCCCCCGCCTTCGCGGGCTGGGACCACCGCACCACCGAGCCCGCCTACGCCTGGCTGGCCCAGCTGACCCGGGGCTACACCGCCCGCCAGGTCCGCGCCTTCGCCGCCGCCGCGCGCGCGGAGAACCTCGCCGCGCCCGTCGGCGCCACGCAGCGGGTGGGCAGCGCGGACGCCACCGCCTGGGTGCGCTACTACGACCAGCAGAAGGACCTGATCGACGCCCTGCGGAAAGCCGGGTTCGACGTCTGGATCAGCTCGGCCTCGCCCCAGCCGGTCGTCGAGGTCTGGGCCGAGGGCGTCGGCGTGGCCGCCGACCACGTCATCGGCATCCGCAACACGACCGCGCACGACGGCACCTTCACCGCGCACCTGCGGGGCTGCGGATCGGTGCGCGACGGCGCCGACACGATGATCACGTACGTCGACGGCAAGCGCTGCTGGATCAACCAGGAGGTCTTCGGCGTGCGCGGCGCGGCCGCCGAACGGATCCAACCGCCCGGCCGCCGCCAGGTGTTCGCCGCTGGCGACTCCGACACCGACGTCTCGTTCCTGCGCGACGCGACCGCCCTGCGGCTGGTCCTGAACCGCAACAAGAACGAGCTGATGTGCCGGGCCTACGACGACGCCGACGGCCGCTGGATCGTCAACCCGATGTTCATCGAGCCGAAGAAGCAGAAGCCCGCCCCCTACCCGTGCGCCACCACCGGCTACACCGGGCGCGACGGAACGCCCGGCCCGGTACTGCGCGCCGACGGCACGGTCATCCCGGACCAGGCGGACTCCGTCTTCTAGCCCTCGGCCGTCCCTCGGTCAGCCGTCGGCGGTCAGAGGAAGGTGCGGCCCTCGCCCCGGTACGTCGGGGCGGTGGCCGTCACCCGGTCGCCCTGGACGAGGTGCAGCTCCTCGAACCGCTCGCACAGTTCCCCGGCCTTCGCGTGCCGGAACCACACCCGGTCACCGATCCGCAGGTCGTCCGCGGGCGACCCGAGCAGCGGGGTCTGCACCTCGCCGGCGCCCTCCTGGGCGTCGTAGCGCAGCCCCTGCGGCAGGTACGGCTGCGGCAGCCGGTCGGCGCCCGCCGCGCCCGATGCCGGATAGCCGCCGCCCAGCACGGTGATCACTCCGACGCCCGGCCGGCGGACCACCGGCTGCGCGAAGAGGGCCGCCGGACGCCCGCGGAAGGACGTGTAGTTGTCGAAGAGCCGCGGTACGTAGAGACCCGACCCGGCGGCGATCTCCGTGACCGCGGCCTCGGCGGCCGTCTGCTGCACGCTGCCCGTGCCGCCGCCGTTGACGAACTCCAGCTCGCCGACGACCGCGCGCACCGCCCGTACCGCCTCCGCGCGCCGGGCCGCCAGCTCCTTGCGGGCCGTGGCCTGCATCAGCCGGATCGCCCGCGAGCGCAGCGGACGGCCCGTCAGGGAGTCGCCCACGCCGGCCACATGGCCCTCGTACCCCATCAGCCCCACCACCCGGAATCCGGGGCGCGCGGCGACGGCGCGGGCCAGCGCCGCGAGCTGCTCCGGTTCGCGCAGCGGGGAGCGACGGGCGCCGACCCGCACCCGACCGCCGAACAGGTGCAGCGCGGTGTCCAGTTCGAGGCAGACCCGGATCTCCTCGGTGCCGCCGCCGCGGGCGTGCTCGATCAGCTCCAGCTGAGCCGGGTCGTCCACCATGACGGTGACGGTGGCGGCGAGCTTGGGGTCGGCGGCGAGTTCGGCGAAACCGGCGCGGTCGGCGGAGGGGTAGGCGAGGAGCACGTCCTCGAAACCGGACCTGGCCAGCCAGAGCGACTCCGCGAGGGTGTACGACATGATCCCGGCGAAACCGGGCCGCGCCAGGACCCGTTCGAGCAGCGTCCGGCAGCGGACGGACTTGCTCGCCACCCGGATCGGCTTCCCGCCGGCCCGGCGCACGAGGTCGTCGGCGTTGGCGTCGAACGCATCGAGGTCCACGAGGGCCAGCGGCGCGTCGAGGTGGGCGGTGGCCCGGTCGTAGCGGGCCCGGTCGGCGGCGGGGGAAGTCATGGGCGCAGCTTGCCATGCCGGTCTACCGGTGGGTAGGGCTCGGCGGGGTCCTGCGGTGGGCCGTGCGGCGGGGGGCGGGCCACCGTGGCCGCGGTGCCAGCGGCCGTGACCGACTCAAGTGCCGACGGGGCTCGGGGTGGGCCTGCGCGTGCCCGGCTGCCGCGGTGTGGGCCCTCCGGGGGCGCCTCAAACGCCGGCGGGGCTGGATGTGCCCGGTGGGCCCCGGGGTGGGCCTGTGCGTGCCCGGCTGGCGCGGTGTGGGCCCTCCGGGGGCGCCTCAAACGCCGGCGGGGCTGGAAATGGCGGCGGGTGCAGCCCCGGTGGGGCTGGGTGTGCCTGGCGGGGCCGGAGGTGGTGGTGCCCGTCGGGGCTGCGGGGGTGGGGGCGGGGCGGGGGGTCGTAGAGTACGGGCAGGCAACCGCAGGGACGGCACGGTAGGGAACGGGGGCGGAGCCGCCGGATGACCATGTCTGACCGACACACCGCCCCGCACGCGGTACCTGAGGGGTCCGGGGAGCCGCAGGATCCCGCGCACCCGGCCGACCCCCGACCGCACGGGCGGGCGAGGCGGGTCCTGGCCGGGCTGGCGGCCGCGGCCGGGGCCGTGCTGATCGCGGGGGCCGCCGCCGGGGCGTGGGCCGAACACCGGGAGCGGCAGCGGCCCGTGACCCCCGCCGCCGCCTACCGCACCGCGGCGTCGCTCTGGCGGGAGACCCCCGTCGACACCCTCTTCCCGCCGACCCTCGACGGCCGCGGCGCCGGACCCGGCGGGTCCGACCGGACCTGGACGAGGGTCGCCCTCGCCCCCGACGCCGGGTGCGCCGCCGCCCTGCCCGCCGACTGGCGGGCGCTGCTCGCGCCCACCGGCTGCACCCGCGTCCTGCGCGCCACCTACACCGACGCCACCCGCAGCGCCCTCGTCTCCGTCGGGATGGTGTTCACCCCCGCCGACGCGCCCGCGATGGCCGCGCTGCGCGGCCGGCTGCCGGCGCCGCCCGGCTACGGGTTCGCCGAGGACCGGCGCGGCGCCTGGACGGTGTCCGTCCTGCCCGAGGCGCCCGTACTCGTCTACACCGTCTCCGCCTTCGCGGACGGCCGCTCGGTGCCCGCGCCGCGCCCGGCCGAGGAAGCGGTGAAGAAGGACGACACCAGCGCCGTCGCCCGGGCCGGCCTCGGCTACGAGGCCAAGGGCGTGGCCGACCGGATCGAGCGCGCCCTGCGCGCCCTCGCCGCCCCGCCCGTGCCCGCCTCGCCGCACACCTCCCCGCACCCCACGGAGAAGCCGGAGCCCTCCCGATGATCCGCCCGCCCGGGACCGGGCCCCGCTCCGCCGCGCTCTGCGCCGTCCTCGCCCTCGCCTGCGCGGCCCTGGCCGCCCCGCCCGCCGCCGCGGACGCCATCCGCGACCGTCAGTGGAACCTGACCGCGCTGCGCGCGGAAGAGGCGTGGGGCACCACCCAGGGCGCCGGGGTCACCGTCGCGGTCCTGGACACCGGCGTCGACTCCACCCACCCCGACCTGGACGGTCAGGTCCTGGACGGCGCCGACCTGATCGGCATGGGCGCCTCCCGCGGCGACCGGGCCTGGGCCCGCCACGGCACCGCCATGGCCGGGGTGATCGCCGGGCACGGCCACGGCACCGACCGCCGCCAGGGCGTCCTCGGCGTCGCGCCGCAGGCGCGGATCCTGCCGGTCCGGGTGATCCTGGAAGAGGGTGACCCGGGCCGGGCCAAAGCCCGCGAGAGCAAGGGCGGCGCCCTCGCCGAGGGCATCCGCTGGGCCGCCGACCACGGGGCCGACGTGATCAACCTGTCCCTGGGCGACGACAGCCAGTCGGCCCACCACGAGGCCGCCGAGGACGAGGCCGTGCAGTACGCCCTGGCCAAGGACGTGGTCGTGGTCGCCTCGGCGGGCAACGGCGGCGAGCAGGGCGACCACGTCTCCTACCCGGCCGCCTATCCCGGCGTGATCGCCGTCACCGCCGTGGACCGCAAGGGCGCCAAGGCCCCCTTCTCCACCCGCAACTGGTACGCCACCGTCAGCGCCCCCGGCGTCGACATCGTCATCGCCGACCCGGACCGCGGCTACTACGAGGGCTGGGGCACCAGCGCGGCCGCGGCCTCCGTCTCCGGCGTCGTGGCGCTCGTCCGCTCCGCCCACCCGGAACTCTCCCCGGCGCAGATCAAGCGGCTGCTGGCGGACACCGCCTCCGACGCCCCGCGCGGCGGCCGCGACGACGCGCGCGGGCACGGCCTGGCCGACCCGGTCGCCGCCCTCCAGGCCGCCGACGGGCTGAAGGCGGACCCCGTCCTCCCGGCCCCGGTCCCGGCCGCGGGCCGCTACTTCGGTCCCGGGCCCGAGCCGGTACGTCCCCCCGCGCGCCGCACCCGGTACGCGGCCCCGGTCGCGGCGGGCGCCGGGGCGGCCCTGCTCGCGCTGGCGGGCGTACTGCTGCGGCGGCGCCGCCCGGCGGACGCGTCCCGTACCGCGATATAGGGTCGGGTAACTGTGGCCCAGAAGAACATCCCAGACCCCGGTTTCTCCGACGACGACGGCTCCGCCGATCCCCGGCTGAGCGCGGCCCTCGCCGCGTGGGCCGAGGACAGAACCCAGGAGCCGAGGGTCCTCGCGGCGCTGGCGGGAGCCCGGCTGCTCGTCCCGGTCGTCGCCGTGCTCGGCGAGAGCGAGACCGACCCGCAGACGGGCCTGAAGCGCGAGAAGTCCAGCGACATGGCCGTCCCCACGCTCAAGGCGGGGAACCGGCGGGCGCTGCCCGCCTTCACCTCCACCGCCTCGCTGGCCCTGTGGGACCCGGCGGCCCGGCCCGTGGCCGTCCCGCTGCACCAGGCGCTGGCGGCGCTCGCCCACGAGAAGGCCGACACGCTCGTGCTCGACCTGGCGGGCCCGGTGCCCTACCAGCTGACCGGTTCGGCCCTGCTCGCCGCGGCCGAGGGCCGCACGGAGGCGGACCCGCTCGCCGATCCGGCCGTCACCGGGGCCGTACGGGCGGTCGTGGCCGCGACCGGGGACGTCCTGCGGTCCTACCTCGGCCCCGCCGGTGCCGACGCCGACGGCACCCTGGCCGTGGTGCTCGCCGACGGCGCGGACCCGGGGCGCAGCGCCCGGGCCCTCGCCGAGGCGCTGGCGGCCGACGAGACCCTGCGCGCCCGGCTGGTGCGCGGGCTGGACCTGGCCCTGCTGCCCGCGGACGCGCCCGCTCCCGGAGCGCCCCTCTTCGTCCGCGGCTGAGAGTGGCCACCGCGGCGGTACGGCGGCCGCAGCAGAAGGTCCCGGCCGGTCCCCGCGGTGTGCGGGGACCGGCCGGGACCGTCGGCGGGCGGGTCGAGCGGCCGGATCAGCCGAAGACCGGCCCCGTGAACTTCTCGCCCGGCCCCTGGCCCGGCTCGTCCGGGACCAGCGAGGCCTCGCGGAAGGCCAGCTGGAGCGACTTCAGGCCGTCGCGCAGCGGGGCCGCGTGGAAGGAGCTGATCTCGGTGGCGCTGGCCGTGACCAGCCCGGCCAGGGCGGTGATCAGCTTGCGGGCCTCGTCGAGGTCCTTGTGCTCGGAGTCCGGCTTGTCCAGGCCCAGGTTGACCGCGGCGGCGCTCAGCAGGTGCACGGCCACCGTGGTGATCACCTCGACCGCGGGCACGTCCGCGATGTCGCGGGTCATGGCGTCGTAGTCGGGAGCCTGGTCGGCTGCGGTGGTCTCGGGGGGCGTCGCGTCAGTCATGTCCTCACGATAAGCCGGGGCCGCGGGGGGTGCGGACCGGGCCCCGTCCGTCTCCCCGGACCGCCCTTCCGGCCCCCGGGGCCGGCCGGTCCGCGGCCTGGTTAGCGTCCGGGAAGACCCCTTGCTATATTGGGGTCACCAGACCGGCTGGATGCGCATGCGTCCGGCCCACAAGTGGAGGCTCCGTTCTCCCACCTAGTCGTCCTCCGGGACGGCAGGTCACCGGTCAAGGCAGTATCCATCGTTCCGTACGGACGATGGAAGGCCGCCTGATGCTGCGCCCCGCGATGTTGTGATGCGGTGGTGCTCCGGTATTCCCATGGAGCCCCGCCTGTGTCCCGTCCCGGGGCATTTTTTGTGTTCCGGATCGGTTGGTCTCACGTCAGAGACGTAACGCGGCTGTCTGCCAGGCGGCCGTGTGGTGGTGCAACCGAGGAGGATCCATCAGCACCGAGCCCCGCATCAACGACCGGATTCGCGTTCCCGAGGTACGACTTGTCGGTCCGAGCGGCGAGCAGGTCGGCATCGTGCCGCTCGCGAAGGCGCTCGAGCTCGCGCAGGAGTACGACCTCGACCTGGTCGAGGTAGCGGCGTCCGCCAGGCCGCCGGTCTGCAAGCTCATGGACTACGGCAAGTTCAAGTACGAGTCGGCCATGAAGGCCCGTGAGGCGCGCAAGAACCAGGCGCACACGGTCATCAAGGAGATGAAGCTCCGGCCGAAGATCGACCCGCACGACTATGACACCAAGAAGGGTCACGTCGTCCGGTTCCTCAAGCAGGGCGACAAGGTCAAGATCACGATCATGTTCCGTGGTCGTGAGCAGTCCCGCCCGGAACTGGGCTACCGACTGCTGCAGCGTCTGGCTTCGGACGTCGAGGACCTCGGGTTCATCGAGTCGAACCCGAAGCAGGACGGCCGAAACATGATCATGGTTCTCGGTCCGCACAAGAAGAAGACCGAGGCGATGGCCGAGGCCCGTGAGGCGCAGGCCGCCCGCAAGGCCGAGCGCCAGGGTGTTTCCGCCACGGACGAGGGTTCCGAGGACGAGTTCCTCGCGGACGAGGCCGGAGTCGACGAGGCCGTCGCCGACGAGGCCCCCGCCGCGGAGGACGCTCCGGCCGAGGCCGCCTCCACCGAGGCCCCTGCCGAGGCCTGAGTCCGGAGCATTCCGCTCCGGATTCAACCGACACAATTGACGCTCCCGCCAGCCTGGTTCTCCGGACCGGTGGGAGCGCCACCGACGAGGAGATAACGGCGCTATGCCGAAGAACAAGACGCACAGCGGTTCCAAGAAGCGCTTCAAGATCACCGGCTCCGGCAAGGTGCTCCGTGAGCGCGCCGGCAAGCGCCACCTGCTCGAGCACAAGTCGTCCCGTGTCACCCGCCGCCTGACCGGCACCGCGGAGATGGCCCCCGGCGACGCCGCGAAGATCAAGAAGCTTCTCGGCAAGTGACGTCCCTCCGCTCCCCGTCTGCGGGAGCGGGACGTCAGGACCGGGACCCCATCGAATTCGGGCCGTGTGAAGACATCCACGGCCCCGCTACAAGGAGTACACAGTGGCACGCGTCAAGCGGGCAGTAAACGCGCACAAGAAGCGTCGGGCGATCCTCGAGGCCGCCAAGGGTTACCGCGGTCAGCGCTCGCGCCTGTACCGCAAGGCCAAGGAGCAGGTCACCCACTCCCTGGTCTACAACTTCAACGACCGCAAGAAGCGCAAGGGCGACTTCCGTCGGCTGTGGATCCAGCGCATCAACGCTGCGGCCCGCCAGAACGGCATGACGTACAACCGCCTCATCCAGGGTCTGAACGCCGCCAACATCGAGGTGGACCGCAAGATCCTCGCCGAGCTGGCCGTCAACGACGCCAACGCGTTCGCCGCGCTGGTCGAGGTCGCCCAGAAGGCGCTTCCGGCCGACGTCAACGCCCCGAAGGCCGCTGCCTAAGCAGTCCGTCCTTCCGAGCCCACCGGCTCACCGGCCCTCACCGGCCACAGCCCGGACCCGCAGGCCTCGTGCCTGCGGGTCCGGTGCGTTTGACCGGCCGACCGGCCTACCCGGTCGTCCTGTCCAACCCCCTGTTGCGACCCGCAGTACGTACGGAAGCGAGCCGACCGCCATGGGCACCCCCGTCCCCGCCGAGCTGATCTCCCCGCGATCCCCCCGGGTGGCCGCCGCCCGACGGCTCGCGCGCCGGAACTTCCGCACCAAGGAGCGACGGTTCATCGCCGAGGGCCCGCAGGCCGTCCGCGAGGCCGCCGAGCACCGCGGCGAGGCGGGCGCGACCCTGATCGAACTGTTCGCGACCGTCGAGGCCGCCGAGCGCTACGCCGACATCGTCGAGGCGGCCGAGGCCGCCGGGGCGCGCGTGCACTACGCCTCCGACGAGGTCCTCGCCGAGGTCTCCCAGACGGTCACCCCGCAGGGCCTGGTCGGCGTCTGCCACTTCCTCGACACCTCCTTCGAGTCGGTCCTGGCGGCCGGCCCCCGGCTGGTCGCCGTCCTCGCGCACGTCCGCGACCCCGGGAACGCGGGCACCGTGCTGCGCTGCGCCGACGCCGCTGGAGCGGACGCGGTGATCCTGACCGACGCCTCCGTGGACCTGTACAACCCCAAGTCCGTACGGGCCTCCGTCGGCTCCCTCTTCCACCTGCCGGTCGCCGTGGGCGTCCCCGTCGAGCAGGCCGTGGCGGGACTGCGCGCCGCGGGCGTGCGGATCCTGGCCGCCGACGGCGCGGGGGAGGACGACCTCGACGCCGAGCTGGACGCCGGCACCATGGGCGGCCCCTCGGCGTGGGTGTTCGGCAACGAGGCCTGGGGACTGCCGGAGGAGACCCGGGCCCTGGCGGACGCCGTCGTGCGCGTGCCGATCCACGGCAAGGCCGAGAGCCTGAACCTCGCCACGGCCGCCGCCGTGTGCCTCTACGCCTCCGCGCGTGCACAGCGGGCGTCCGGAGGGTGCCGCTCCGTGACCCCCAGCTAGTAATGTGGCGGCCCGGGGGCGCCCACTGTGCCGACCGGAGATGTGGGGTACGGGGACATGACCGTCGGTACGGACAGTGCCGGGCCGGGCGACCTGCTCGGCGCGGGCTTCGCAATGGACCCCGACGACCTGCCCGACGGGCTCGTCGTCGCGGACCACGCGGGCCGGGTCGTCTGCTTCAACCGGGCCGCCGCCCGGATCACCGCCGTCGACCCCCGCAAGGCCCTCGGGGACCGGATCGAGCAGGCGCTGCCGCTGGAGGACCTCGAAGGCCGCCGCTGGTGGGCGCTGACCGATCCGTACGGCGGCCTCGCCACCCGGCGCGGCCAGCCCGAGCGCAACCTGCTGCTGCCGGGGGGCCGCGAGGTCCTCGTCTCGGCGCGTTACGTCCGTACGCACCCCACCGGCCCGCTCAGCCGCCTCGTGGTGTGCCTGCGCGGCACCGAGGCCCGGCGCCGCACCGAACGCAGCCATGCCGAGCTGATCGCCACCGTCGCGCACGAGCTGCGCTCCCCGCTCACCTCCGTCAAGGGCTTCACCGCGACCCTGCTGGCGAAGTGGGAGCGGTTCACCGACGACCAGAAGCGGCTGATGCTGGAGACCGTCGACGCCGACGCCAACCGGGTCACCCGGCTGATCGCCGAGCTGCTCGACATCTCCCGGATCGACTCCGGCCGGCTGGAGGTGCGCCGCCAGCCCGTGGACATCGCCACCGCCGTGGCGCGGCACGTCCAGGCGCTCACCGCGAACGGCCAGGCCCCGGACCGGTTCGTCGTGCGGGTCGCCAGCCCGCTGCCCGCGCTGTGGGCCGACCCGGACAAGATCGATCAGATCCTCGGCAATCTTCTGGAAAATGCGGTGCGCCACGGTGAGGGAACGGTCACCATCGAGGTGGCACCCGCCCCTGCCGGTGCCACCGCGACCAAGAACGACAACGAGATGGGTACGGCCGTCACCGTGACCGACGAAGGCCCCGGCATCCCCGAGGACTCCATGCGCCGCGTCTTCACCCGCTTCTGGCGGGGCAGCAAGCGCGGCGGCACCGGTCTGGGCCTGTACATCGTCAAGGGCATCGTCGAAGCCCACGGCGGCACCATCACGGTCGGGCGCGGCCCCGGCGGCGGCGCCGAGTTCCGGTTCACCCTGCCCGTCGCCGCGCCGGCGTACCTCACGCAGTGACCCTGCGGAGCGTCTCACCGGACGGCCCACGGGCTCCCTCCACCCCCGGCGACCTTTAGACTCGTCCTTTGGCACCTTCGTGTCCTAGTGCCGAGCGCGTCCTGCGCGTCGCGCGGGGGACCACCAGCCAGCCATCGGAAGTACGGGAAGAGATGTCGGCACCGAACAAGTCGTACGACCCTGTTGAGGTCGAGGCACTGAAACCGGATGAGATCGAGCGCATGCGGGACGAGGCGCTCGCCGCCTTCGCGTCCGCCGGCGACCTCGACGCGCTGCGGGAGGCGAAGACCGCGCACATGGGCGACCGCTCGCCCCTGGCGCTCGCCAACCGCGAGATCGGCGCCCTGCCACCGCAGGCGAAGGCAGAGGCCGGCAAGCGCGTCGGCCAGGCCCGCGGCGCCGTGAACAAGGCCTTCGGCGCGCGCACGGTCGAGCTGGAGGCGGAGCGCGACGAGCGCGTCCTGGTCGAGGAGGCCGTGGACGTCACGCTGCCCTACGACCGCGTCCCGGCCGGCGCCCGCCACCCCCTGACCACGCTGATGGACCGCATCGCGGACATCTTCGTCGCCATGGGCTACGAGGTGGCCGAGGGCCCCGAGGTGGAGGCGGAGTGGTTCAACTTCGACGCCCTCAACTTCACCCCCGACCACCCCGCGCGCCAGATGCAGGACACCTTCTTCGTCCAGGGGCCCGAGGGCACCGTCGACGACGAGTCCGGTGTCGTCCTGCGCACCCACACCTCCCCGGTGCAGGCGCGCACGCTGCTGGAGCGCACCCCGCCCGTCTACGTCGTCTGCCCCGGCCGGGTCTTCCGCACTGACGAGCTGGACGCGACGCACACCCCGGTCTTCCACCAGGTCGAGCTGCTCGCCGTGGACGAGGGCCTGACCATGGCCGACCTCAAGGGCACCCTGGACCACATGGTCCAGGCGCTCTTCGGGCCGGACATGACCACCCGGCTGCGCCCGAACTACTTCCCGTTCACCGAGCCGTCCGCCGAGATGGACATGCAGTGCTACGTGTGCCGCGGCGCATCGGTGGGCAACCCCGACCGCCCCTGCCGCACCTGCTCCAGCGAGGGCTGGATCGAGCTGGGCGGCTGCGGCATGGTCAACCCGAAGGTGCTCGTCGCCTGCGGGGTCGACCCCGAGAAGTACAGCGGATTCGCCTTCGGGTTCGGCATCGAACGGATGCTGATGTTCCGCCACAACGTCGAAGACATGCGAGACATGGTCGAGGGTGACGTTCGTTTCACCCGGCCGTTCGGGATGGAGATCTGATGCGGGTCCCGCTTTCTTGGCTGCGGGAGTACGTCGACCTGCCCGCGGGCGAGACCGGTCGCGACGTACAGGCGCGGCTCGTCGACGCCGGACTCGAAGTCGAGCGCGTCGAGCAGCTCGGCGCCGGCCTCCAGGGCCCCCTGGTCGTCGGCAAGGTGCTGACGATCGAGGAGCTGGAGGGCTTCCGCAAGCCGATCCGCTTCTGCACGGTCGACGTCGGCCAGGCCAACGGCACCGGCGAGCCCCAGGAGATCGTCTGCGGCGCGCGGAACTTCGCCGTCGGCGACAAGGTCGTCGTGGTGCTCCCCGGCGCGGTGCTCCCCGGTGACTTCGCGATCGCCTCGCGCAAGACGTACGGCCGCACCTCCCACGGCATGATCTGCTCCGGCGACGAGCTGGGCATGGGCGACGACGGCACGCACGGCATCATCGTGCTGCCGCCGGAGCACGAGGTCGGCACCGACGCGATCAAGCTCCTGGAGCTGGTCGACGAGGTCCTCGACATCGCCGTCACCCCGGACCGCGGCTACTGCCTCTCGATGCGAGGCGTGGCCCGGGAGACGGCGACGGCCTACGGGCTGCCGCTGCGCGACCCGGCGCTGCTCGACGTCCCCGGCCCCAACTCCTACGGCTACCCGGTGCAGATCGCCGACCCGCAGGGCTGCGACCGCTTCACCGCCCGCACGGTCGTCGGCCTCGACCCCGAGGCCCGCTCGCCGATCTGGCTCACCCGCCGCCTGCAGAAGGCCGGCATGCGGCCGATCTCGCTCGCGGTCGACGTCACCAACTACGTGATGCTCGAACTCGGCCAGCCGCTGCACGCCTACGACCGCTCCCGCGTGGACGGTCCGATCGGCGTCCGCCGCGCGGAGCAGGGCGAGACCTTCACCACCCTCGACGGCGTCAAGCGCACGCTGGACGCCGAGGACCTGGTGATCACCGACAACAGCGGGCCCATCGGGCTCGCCGGTGTCATGGGCGGCGCCAACACCGAGATCGCCGACTCCGTCACGGACCCCGAGACCCTCCGGGTCACGGGCACCACCGACGTGGTCATCGAGGCGGCGCACTTCGACGCGCTGTCGATCTCGCGCACCGCCCGCCGCCACAAGCTCGCCTCCGAGGCGTCCAAGCGCTTCGAGCGCGGGGTCGACCCGCAGGCCGCGGCCGCCGCCGCGCAGCGCACCGTCGACCTGCTCGTGCTGCTCGCGGGCGGTACCGCCGAAGCGGGCGTGACCGAGCTGTCCGCCCCCTCGGCGCCGCGCAGCATCGCGATGCGCGCGGACCACCCGGACCGGGTCGCGGGCGTGGACTACGGCCGCGAGACCGTCGTGCGCCGCCTCCAGGAGGTGGGCTGCGACGTCTACGGCCAGGACGAGCTCGTCGTCACCGTGCCCTCGTGGCGCCCCGACCTCGCCGAGCCCAACGACCTCGCCGAAGAGGTCATCCGGCTGGAGGGCTACGCGAACCTGCCCTCCACGCTGCCGCAGCCCCCGTCGGGCCGCGGACTCACCGCCCGGCAGCGGCTGCACCGCCGGTTCGGCCGCACCCTGGCCGGCGCCGGGTACGTCGAGGCGCTGAACTACCCGTTCCTCGGGGCCCAGGTCTTCGACCAGCTCCAGCTGCCCGCGGACGACGCGGCCCGCCGGGTGGTCACCCTCGTCAACCCGATCTCCGACGAGGAGCCGGCCCTGCGCAGCACGCTGCTGCCGGGGCTGCTGAACGCGCTGCGCCGCAACGACAGCCGCGGCAGCCACGACCTCGCGCTCTTCGAGACGGGCTCGGTCTTCCGGGCCGGTCCGCAGGCCGGCGTCGCGGTGCGGCTGCCCGTCGACCGCCGTCCGACGGCCGAGGAGATCGCGACCCTGAACGCGGCCCTGCCCGAGCAGCCGCGGTACGCCGCGGTCGTGCTGGCCGGGGCCCGCGAGCAGGCCGGCTGGTGGGGCAAGGGCCGCCCGGCCGACTGGGCGGACGCCGTCCAGGCCGCCCGCTCGCTGGCCGACGAGGCCGGTGCCGAGCTGGTCGTGCGCCAGGGCCGCTACGGTCCCTGGCACCCGGGCCGCTGCGCCGAGCTCGTCGTCACCCTCGACGGGGCGGAGCAGGTCGTCGGCCACGCCGGTGAGCTGCACCCGCGCGTCGTCAAGGCGCTGGGTCTGCCCGCCCGTACCAGCGCGATGGAGATCGACCTCGACCGCCTCGCGGCGGCCGGGACCGAGGCCCTCCAGGCGCCCCGGATCTCCACCTTCCCGGTGGCGACCCAGGACGTGGCGCTGATCGTCGACGGCGCCGTCCCGGCCGCCGAGGTCGAGAGCGCGCTGCGCGCGGGCGCCGGTGAACTCCTCGAATCGCTGCGGCTGTTCGACGTCTTCACCGGCGAGCAGGTCGGCGAGGGGAAGAAGTCCCTCGCCTACGCGCTGCGCTTCCGCGCGGCGGACCGCACGCTGACGGCCGAGGAGTCCACGGCCGCCCGCGACGCGGCGGTGGCGCTGGCCGCCGAGCGCACGGGAGCGGTGCTGCGCGGCGCGTAGCACCAGGTGGCAGGTCTGTGAGGGGCGCCCGGGGTCACCCGCGGCGCCCCTCACTCATTCGGGTGAGAACCCCGGCGACCCGTGTCCCGCGCCCCGGTGGGTGGACACAATCGTTGCGGCCGAGGGGAGGCCCAACGGATGATCACGCACGAGGACAAGCCCCACGTGCGCCGGGCGTGCGTCCTTGCCTGGGGCGGCGCCGCGGTGTCCTGGGAGCTGTCCTCCCCCGGGCCGCTCGGGCCGAGCCTGGCCACCTGCGCGGCCTTCCTGCTGCTGGCCACCGGGTGCGCGCTGCACATCCGCAAGCGGCTGCTCGCGGAGCTGCGGCGCAGCCAGGAGACCACGGGCGCGGTGCAACGGGCCGTGCTGCGGCCGCTCCCGGCCCGGATGGAGGGGCTGGCGCTGGCCGCGGCCCAGCTGTCGGTGGGCGGGGACCTCTACGAGGCGCTGCCGACGCCGTTCGGGGTGCGGGTGGTCATCGGCGACGCGCGGGGGCACGGGCCGGGAGCGCTCGGGGTGGCCGCGGCGGTCCTCGGCTCCTTCCGGGAGGCGGCCTATGACGAGGCGACGCTGGGCGGGGTGCTGCGGCGGATGGAGCGGGGGCTGGCGCGGTACGTGCGGGGGGAGCCGGAGGAGTTCGTCACGGTGTTGGTCCTGCAGATCGCGCCGGACGGCAGTCTGATCGCCCTGAACTGCGGGCATCCGTGGCCGTACGTGCTGCGGTGGCTGCCGGTGGCCGTGCCGGTGCCGGTGGCCGAGCGGTGCGGCGCCGTTTCCCGGGGCTCCGCCCCGGACCCCGCGCCTCGAACGCCGGCGGGGCTGGAATTCGGCTCGGGGGTCGCGGGGCTGGCGTGTGTGCCGCGGGTGGGGTTGGAGGTGCTCGGGGGTGAGACGCTGCCGCCGCTCGGGGTGGTGCCGTTGCCCCGGGGGCTGGTCGCGCGGGGGTGCGGGCGGCTCGCTCCGGGGGAGGCGCTGTTCCTGCACACCGACGGGGTCGCCGACGCGCGTGACCGGGCGGGCCGGTTCTTCCCGCTCGCCGGCGCCGTCACCGAGGCGGCCGCCGCCGCCGCGCTCACGCCCGCGCGGCTGGTCGCGGGCGTGCACGCGGCCCTGCTCCGGCACACCGGCGGGCGGCTCGTGGACGACGTCGCCCTGCTCGTGCTCCGCAACGACCGGTTCGGCCGGGCCTGAGCCGGGGCGGCGGCGGTGGTGGGGTCGCGCCGCCCGTCTGCCATGGAGTGTCGGGCAGACAGCAGAACGGGCGGCGCTAGTACGGGTCGTCGCACTGTTCGAGGGGGAGCCGACGACCCGGGCTACCTCTTGGCGAGGCTCTTCAGTGAACCGCTCCCGCGCCCCCTCGCGGCAGGGTGCGCGGCGCATTTATGCGCGCATCCGGTTCACACCCCGTGTGAAGCGAGCACCCATTAACCTGACAGCGACGAGCCCTTGGAGCGGCCCATGCAGCCCAACGCACTGCTCGATGCCCTCCTCGCCGAGGCGGGCATGTCCCACGCCGGATTCGCCGCACACGTCAACCAGGCCGGCCGCAGCCGCGGCCTGGCCCTGCGGTACGAACACACCGCCGTCGCCCGCTGGCTCAAGGGCCAGCGCCCCCGCGGCCAAGTGCCCGACCTGCTCTGCGAGGTGCTCGGCAGCCGGCTGCGGCGGCCCCTCTCGCTCGACGACATCGGGCTCGGCCTGCCCGGCTCGCCCGCCGCCCTCACCGGTCCCGACGCCGCGGCCGGGTCCCCGCTGGGCGGGTTCGTCGACCGGGCCACCGCCCTGTGGCGCGCGGACGGCCAGGCCCGCCCGCACCTGCTGACCGCCGGGGCGGTGTGCGGCACCCCGGCCGTCATCCCGGTCTGGGAGTGGGAGAACCCGCCCGAGGACGCCGACGTCTCCCGCACGGGTCCGGACCCCGTCGGCCCGGAGCACATCGAGATGCTGCGGGCCGCCCGCGCGCACTACGAGCTGATGTACCGGCGGGCGGGCGGCGTGGCCACCCGGGACCGCATCGTCCGCTTCCTGGGCAGCGAGACCGCGCCCCTGCTGCGCGGGAGCTACCCCGACGCGCTCGGCCGCGGCCTCTACCGCGCCACGGGGTCGCTGGTCGCCGTGGCCGGGATCTGCGCGTACGACTCGGACGCCCACGGGCTCGCCCAGCGCTACTTCCACCAGGCCCTGCGGCTCGCGAAGGCCAGCGGGGACCGGGGCCTCGGTGCCTATGTGATCGCGCTGCTCGTCAACCAGTCCCTGCACCTGCGGGAGTTCCGCCAGGCCGTCGCCTTCGCGGAGGCGGCGCTGCGGGCCGCGGGGCGGCACACCACCCCGGCGCTGGCGGCCGACCTGTACGCCATGCAGGCCAAGGCCTACGCCCAACTCGGCGACGGCGCCGCGGCCCTGACCGGCATCCGGCACGCCGAGGCGGCGGCCGAGCGGATCCGGCCCGGCAGCGAACCGGCCGAGACCGGGTACGTACAACCCGGCCTGGTCAACGTGCAGGTGGCCGAGGCGCTGCTCGGTCTCGGCGAACTGGACGCCGCGCACGAGCAGGCGACGGCCGCCGTCGGGACCCCGGCGCACGACCGGGGCCGGGTGCACCGGCTGGCGATGCTGTGCGAGATCCAGCTGCGCCAGGGGGAGGCGGACCGGGCGGTGGCCGCCGCGGCCGAAATGGCCGAACGCGCCCAGGGGATGGAGTCGCTGCGCCTGCGCGACCGGCTGCGCTCGGTCCGTGAACAGCTGCTGACCAGCGGATGTTCGGGGGCCGAGGAGACCGCGCACCTCATCGACGGGGCGCTGCGCGTTCCGCTGTGACGCGCCGAACTGCTGCCATGTTGCCACCTACAGATACGAAAGGTGGCACAACCGTGCAGTGGATGAACCTGAGTGAGCAGACTGTGTACAAGAACCGCTGGTTCGATGTGAACCTCGCGGACGTCGAACTCCCCGACGGCCGGCACCTGGACCACTTCGTGATCCGGCTGCGCCCGGTCGCCGTCGCCACGGCGGTCAACGAGGCCGATGAGGTGCTGCTGCTGTGGCGCCACCGCTTCATCACCGACAGCTGGGGCTGGGAACTGCCCGCCGGGGTCGTCGAGGACGGCGAGGACATCGCCGACGCGGCGGCCCGGGAGATGGAGGAGGAGTCGGGCTGGCGTCCGGGCCCCCTCCACCACCTGATGACGGTGGAGCCCTCCAACGGCCTGACCGACGCCCGCCACCACCTCTACTGGGCGGAGGGGGCGACGTACACCGGCCATCCCGAGGACGACTTCGAGTCCTCGCACCGCGCGTGGGTACCGCTCACGCGGGTGCCGGACATGATCGCGCGCGGCGAGGTCCCGGCCGCCAACATGGCGGCCGGGCTCCTGCTGCTGCACCACCTGCGGCTGGGCTGAACCGAGGCTGACCGGCAGGGTCAGCCGTACGGGTAGAAGCCCGAGCCCGTCTTGCGGCCCAGGCGGCCCGCGTCCACCATGCGCTGGAGCAGCGGGGGAGCGGCGTACAGCGGCTCCTTGAACTCGTAGTACATCGAGTCGGCCACCGAGGCCACGGTGTCCAGGCCGATGAGGTCGGCCAGCTTCAGCGGGCCCATCGGGTGGGCGCAGCCCAGCTCCATGCCGTTGTCGATGTCCTCGCGGCTCGCGATGCCCGACTCGAACATCCGGATCGCGGACAGCAGGTACGGGATCAGCAGCGCGTTGACCACGAAGCCCGAGCGGTCCTGGGCGCGGATCGCGTGCTTGCCGAGCACGTCCCGGACCAGGGCCTCGGCCCGCTTGACCGTCTCGTCACCCGTGGTCAGCGCCGGGATCAGCTCGACGAGCTGCTGCACCGGGGCCGGGTTGAAGAAGTGGATGCCGATGACCTGGTCCGGCCGGGAGGTGGCGACGGCCAGCTTCACCAGCGGAATGGAGGAGGTGTTCGAGGCGAGGATCGCGTCCGGGCGGGTCACCACCTGGTCGAGCACCTGGAAGATCTCGGTCTTGACCTGCTCGTTCTCGACGACGGCCTCGATGACCAGGTCACGGTCGGCGAACTCGCCGAGGTCCGTGGTGAAGCTGAGGCGGGCCAGGGTGGCGTCCCGCTCCTCCTCCGTGATCTTGCCGCGTTCGGCGGCCTTCGTCAGGGAGTTGTGCAGCCGGGTACGGCCGATCTCCAGGGCCTCGCCGGTGGTCTCGGCGACCTTCACCTCAAGACCGCTGCGGGCGCACACCTCGGCGATGCCCGCGCCCATCTGGCCACAGCCCACTACGCCGACCCGTGCGATGTCGGTCGGGAGGGTAGGGAGGTCCGTCACATCGTGCCTTTCGCTGCTCATCCATCGCGGGTCCCCCGTCGTTGACAGTGGTCACTGCATTCCGGCGCCCGCCACGCCCCCCGACGTTACTCCCGACCTCCGGCCTGATGACGGCCCGGGGCGGGCATGCTGGGCGCACCGAGGTCAATATCACTGTGCGGAACGGAGCGGACACATGGCGCACATCGGCCGGAGGGCACTGCTGGCGGCGGGCCTGGGGGTGCTGGCGGCGACGGCGGCGGTCACTCCCGCGGGGGCGAGCGCGGGTCCGCGGACGCGGCCCGGCATCGCGGCGCGGGCGGGCGCGTCCGGGACCGCGCCCGCCTTCCGCGGGATGTGGGTGGCCTCCGTGGAGAACATCGACTGGCCCTCGGCGGCGGGGCTGGACGCGCGGGAGCAGGAGGCGGAGCTGGTCGCCCTGCTCGACACCGCGGTCGAGCGGCGGCTGAACGCGGTGGTGCTCCAGGTCCGGCCGACCGCCGACGCGATGTGGCCCTCGGCGCTGGAACCCTGGTCGCAGTGGCTGACCGGGCGGCAGGGCGAGGACCCGGGCTGGGACCCGCTGGGCACGGCCGTGGCCCGGGCGCACGAGCGGGGGCTGGAGCTGCACGCCTGGTTCAACCCCTACCGGGTGGCCAACCACGAGAACCCGGCCCTGCTGGTGCCCGAGCACCCCGCGCGGCTCCACCCGGAGTGGGTGGTCCCGTACGGCGGGAAGCTCTATTACAACCCCGGGCTGCCCGAGGTCCGCGCCTTCGTGCAGCGGGCGATGCTCGACGCGGTGACCCGCTACCCGCTGGACGCGGTGCACTGGGACGACTACTTCTACCCCTACCCCGTGGCCGGCCGGTCCTTCGACGACGACGACGCCTTCGCGGAGCACGGCTCCGGCTTCGGTTCGCGCGCGGAGTGGCGGCGCGACAACATCGACACGCTGGTACGGGAGATGGCCGCGGGCATCGCCGCGGCCCGCCCGGGGGTCCGGTTCGGGGTCAGCCCCTTCGCGGTCTGGCGCAATCAGGCGGACGACCCGCTCGGCTCGCCGACGCGGGCGGGCGTGAGCACGTACGACGACCTGTACGCCGACACCCGCCGGTGGGTGCGCGAGGGCTGGATCGACTACATCGCGCCGCAGCTCTACTGGCCGATCGGGCACCCGCAGTGCGACTACGAGACGCTCGTGGACTGGTGGTCGGGGACCGTCCGGGGCGCCGGCGTGGACCTCCTGATCGGCGAGGCGCTCTACCGCTGCGATCCCGACAGCGACACGGAGGCCTGGCGGGACCCGGCGGAGCTGTCCCGGCACCTGGGTGTCGCCGCCCGCTACCCGGAGGTCCGCGGCCACGTCTACTTCTCCGCGAAGCAGGTGGTCGCGGACCCGAACGGGGCGATGGCACGGGTGGTGGCCGATCACTATCCGACGCGGGTGCCGCCGCGCTGACTACTCGGCGGGGTGCCGTACGACGCAGTCGGGCCCGGGGGCCATCAGCGCCTCGTGGCCGTCCTGGAAGCGGACCCGGTAGGGCGGGGTCCCGTTGTCCCCCAGGACCTGGAGGATCTCGCCGACCTTGTCGTTCTGGCCGACGATCCTGCCGTGCTGCACCAGCTGGTCACCCTCGGTCGCGTGCATGCTGACCTCCTCGGGCCGGTCCGGTCGGTGACGCCAGTTTACGGCGTTCCGGGCCTATTTGACCCGTTGCGTCAGGGCAATGCAGACGAGCACCGCGGCCGCCGCCACCGGCGCGGCCGGGGTGAGCCGCTCGCCCAGCAGGGCCACCGCCCACACCAGCGTCAGCAGCGGCTGGGCGAGCTGGAGCTGACTGGCGCGGGCGGGCCCGATCTCGGCCATCCCGCGGTACCAGACGTACAGCCCGAGGAAGCTGGAACCCGCCGCCGCCCACAGCAGGCCCGCGATCCCGTGCGCGGTGAGGTGTACGGGCTCCCACGCCAGCCCGAGCGCCGAGCCGGCCACCGTCAGCGGCAGGCACAGCACCAGCGCCCAGCCGATGACCTGCCAGCCGGGCATCGCCTTGGCGAGACGGGCCCCTTCGGTGTAACCGGCGGCGCACACCAGCAGGGAGGCGAAGAGGTAGGCATCGCCCGCCGAGACGGCCCCGCCGCTCTGCGCGAAGGTGAAGCCGAGCACCACCGCGGCCCCGGCGACGGCGGCGGCCCAGAAGGCGCGCGAAGGGCGGACGCCGGTGCGCAGCGCGGCGAGCGCGGCGGTGGTCAGCGGCAGCAGGCCGACCACCACGGCGGAATGCGCGGTGGTCGAGGTGCGCAGGGCCAGCGTGGTCAGCATCGGGAAGCCGACGACCACCCCGGCGGCGACCACGACGAGACCGGCCCAGTGCGTGCGGGCGGGCGGGCGGACCCGCAGGGCGAGCAGGAAGGCGGCGGCGATCAGGGCGGCGAGGACGCTGCGCAGGGCCACGAACGACCAGGGGCCGAAGCTCTCCATGCCCCACACGGTGGCGGGGAAGGTGAGGGAGAAGGCGACGACGCCGAGGGCGGCGAGAGCGGTACCGCCGCCCCGGCCGGACGCGACGCCGGTCCGTCGGCTGCCCGGCGCACGATCGGCGGCGGGGCGGGTCTGCGGGCCAACCGCTATCGCGTTCGGCCGGGTAGCGCTATTCTGTGCTCTCATGTATGAGCGTAGCAGTGCGACTGAACTGGTGGAATGCCTCCGCTCGGAGCTGGACCGCTACTGTGTGGGTGGAAAGCTGCCGTCGAGCCGCGCCCTGGTGGAGCGGTTCCGGGTGAGCCCGGTGACGGTGTCCCGGGCACTGGCCCAGCTCGCCGCCGAAGGGCTCGTCGTGACCCGCCCCGGCGCCGGGGCGTTCCGCAGCGCGCCGCGCGAGAGCGCTCCGGCCGCCGTGGACACCTCCTGGCAGGAGGTCGCCCTCAGCGCGGGGGAGGGCAGCGACGAGATCGTGCCTCGCTCGGTGGACGCCTCCGGCGTGCTGGTTTCCCTCGCCACCCCGCCGCCCGGCGTCGCCGAGCTGAACGGCGGCTACCTGCACTCCTCCCTCCAGCCCGAACGGGCCCTGGCGGCCGCGCTGGCCCGGGCCGGACGACGGCCCGGGGCCTGGTCCCGGCCGCCCGTGGAAGGGCTGACGGAACTGCGCGACTGGTTCGCGCGGGAGATCGGCGGCCCGCTCACCGCCGCCGACGTGCTGATCACCGCGGGCGGCCAGAGCGCGCTGACCACCGCCCTGCGGGCGCTGGCCCCGCCCGGGGCGCCGATCCTGGTCGAGTCCCCGACCTACCCCGGCCTGCTGGCCATCGCCCGCGCCGCCGGCTGCCGGCCGGTGCCGGTGCCCTGTGACGCCGAGGGGGTGCGGACGGACCACCTCGCCGCGGCGTTCGAAGCCGCCGGCGCGCGGGTGTTCGTATGCCAGCCGCTCTTCCAGAACCCGACCGGTTCGGTGCTGGCCGAGGCGCGGCGGGCCGAGGTGCGGCGGATCGCGCGGGCCGCCGGGGCCTTCGTCGTCGAGGACGACTACGCGCGGGCCCTGGCCCACGAGGACGCCGGGCCGCTGCCCGCGACCCTGGCCGCCGAGGACCCCGACGGGGTGGTGGTGCACGTGCGGTCACTGACGAAGGTGACCTCGCCCAGCCTGCGGGTGGGCGCGCTCGCCGCGCGCGGACCGGTCCTGGAGCGGCTGCGCGCCATCCAGGTCGTGGACAGCTTCTTCGTGCCGCGGCCGTTCCAGGAGGCCGCGCTGGAGCTGGTCGGGGCGCCCGCCTGGCCGCGCCACCTGCGCGCCGTCGGCGCCGAGCTGCGCCACCGGCGGGACGTGCTCGCCGGGGCGCTGCGCCGGGAGCTGCCCGAGCTGACCCTGCCGCACCTGCCGTGCGGTGGGTACCAGTTGTGGCTGCGGCTGCCCGACGGGGCCGACGAGGCGGCCTTCGTCGCGGGGGCGCTGAGGGCGGGGGTGGCGGTGACCCCGGGCCGCCCGTATTTCTGCGCGGAACCGCCGGGTCCGTACGTGCGCATGAGCTTCGCGGGGGTCGCGGGCGCCGGGGAACTGGCGGCGGCCGTCCGCACCCTGCGCCAGGGGGCGGGCCGGGGCGCGTGACCGATCCGAAAGAGAGGGCTCAGCGGCCGCGCGGTTTGCCCCGCTTGGCGCCGCCCTTGCCGCCGCCCTTCGCGGTGCCGCCCTTGGCGCCGCCGCCTCCGGAGGCGCCGCGCGGGTTCTTGCCGCCCGTCGGCTTGCCGCCGGCCGGCTTGCGGCGCGCCGCCGCGGCGTCGGGGCGCTTGGCCTTCTTCGGCTGCGGCGGGGTCGGCGTACGCCCGCGCGAGCTGTTGACCGTACGCCCGCGCACGATCCCGATGAACTCCTCGACCAGCTCGGGGGTCTCGTCCGCCTCCGGCCACGACAGCGCGACCCGCGATTCGGGCGCGCCCGTCAGCGGCCGGTAGGTGAGGTCCTTGCGGTGGTGCAGGCGTGCGAGGGACTGCGGCACGGCGAGGACGCCGATCCCCGCCGCTACCAGCTCGATCGCGTCCGCCGTCGTCTCGGGGCGGGCGAGCGCGGGCCTGCCCGGCAGCTGCTCCCAGTCGAGGGTGTCGTCGAGGGGGTGCAGCACGATCTCGTCGGCCAGGTCGCCCGTGGACACCTCTTCGGCCGTGGTGATCAGGTGGTCCTTGGGGATCACGACCACGGTGGTCTCGGTGTAGAGGGGGATCGCGCTGAGGTCCGTACGGTCGATCGGCAGGCGCACGAAGCCCGCGTCGGCGCCACCGTCGCGCAGCAGGGCGGGCGCCTCCCCGGGGGTCACCTGGACCAGGGTCAGCGGGACGTCGGGCAGCCGCTCGTTCCAGATCCGCACCCACTTGGTGGGCGTCACTCCCGGGACGTATGCGAGCCGGAACGAAGGGGGTGTTTCCGAGCCTGTCACCCGGCCAGGTTACCGGGCGTGGTCGGAGGTGGCGCACACGCTCGATACTCTTGACCCCATGACGTCGCACCAGAACACCCAGACCATGAAGCCCGCGACCGCGGCGAAGAAACTGGGTGTGTACCTCGAGGCCACACCCGCCGAGTTCCAGGAGGGTGTCGTCTCCCGGGCCGAGCTGAGTGCGCTCCAGGCCGATCCGCCCCAGTGGCTCCAGGACCTGCGCCTCAACGGTCCGCACCCGCGTCCCGTCGTCGCGTCCAAGCTCGGCGTCTCCATCGCCGGTCTCGCGCGCGGGGGCGTCACCGAGGCCCTCACCACCGAGCAGATCGAAGCCATCAAGGCCGAGATGCCCGAGTGGCTCCAGAAGGAGCGCGCCACACAGGCCGAGGTCCGCAAGGAGACGGTCCGCATCAAGGAGCGCAACGCGGAGCGCGCGGCGAAGTCCGGCGACCAGCGTTCCTGAGCGCGGTCCGCTCCACGCTGCCCCACGCCCCGCACCCCGTGCGGTGACCGGTGCCCCGGACCCGCGGCCCACGCCGCCGGGTCCGGGGCACCGCCGCGTGCGGGCTCAGCGTGCGCGCGGCTGGTTGAAGCGCAGCATGTTGCCGGACGGGTCGCGGAAGGCGCAGTCGCGCACGCCGTAGGGCTGGTCGGCCGGTTCCTGCAGCACCTCGCCGCCCGCGGCCCGGATGCGGGCGAAGGTGGCGTCGACGTCGTCCGTCGTGAAGATCACGCCGCGGAGCATGCCCTTGGCCAGCAGTTCCGCCATCGCCTGCTTGTCGGCCGGCGAGGCGTTGGGGTTGGCGAGCGGCGGCTCCAGGACGACCTCCACGTCGGGCTGCTCCGGCGAGCCGACGGTGACCCAGCGCATCCCCTCGAAGCCGACGTCGTTGCGTACTTCCAGGCCGAGGATGTCGCGGTAGAAGGCGAGGGCCTTGTCGTGGTCGTCGACCGCGATGAAACACTGCGAGAGCTTGATGGTCATGACGGCGACGCTACGACGTGACGCCGGTTTCCGCCTGCGGTTCGGCCCCCGTGTCCGCAGCCCCGTCCGCGCCGGCGGCGTCGGGGCGCTGGGCCCTGGCGGCGGGCCCGTTCCTGGCCGGGCGGGTGAGGATCTTGGCCACGCACGCCGGGATGGCGGCTCCGTCGTCGTGACGGCGGGACCGGTAGGCGCTCGGGCTCTCGCCTACCAGCTCGGTGAACCGGGAGCTGAACGATCCCAGCGAGGTGCATCCGACCGCGAAGCAGACCTCGGTCACGCTCAGGTCGCCGCGGCGCAGCAGTGCCTTCGCCCGCTCGACCCGGCGGGTCATCAGGTAGCTGTACGGCGTCTCGCCGAAGGCCGCGCGGAAGCTGCGGGAGAAGTGCCCGGGGGACATCAGGGCGATGTCCGCCAGGGCGGGAACGTCCAGCGGCTGCGCGTAGTCGCGGTCCATCGCGTCCCGGGCGCGCCGCAGCCGTACGAGATCCTCGATCGTCACGCCCACCAGCATCGCACGCGGTCCCCGGCGCCTCCGCGGGCGTGTCAGCGCGGGGAGAGGACGCAGAACTCGTTGCCCTCGGGGTCGGCCAGGACCGTCCACGGGACGTCGCCCTGGCCGAGGTCGACGTCGGTGGCGCCGAGGGCCCGCAGCCGGGCCGCCTCCGCAGCCGTGTTGCCCCCGGGGTAGGGGCGCAGGTCGAGGTGGGTGCGGTTCTTCACGGTCTTCGCGTCCGGCGTGCGGACGAATTCCAGGTACGGGCCGACCTGCGCGGCGGAGCGCAGCACGGCCTGGTCGCCGGTCACCCGGTGCAGGGTCCAGTCCATCGCCCCGCCCCAGAACCGGGCCATGGCCCGCGGATCCGCGCAGTCGACCACCACCGCGGCCATCGGCCCGGTGTCGCGGTAGACCGGCCGGGGCTCCAGCACGCAGAACTCGTTGCCCTCCGGGTCGAACAGGACCGTCCAGGGGACGTCTCCCTGGCCGATGTCGGCGGGCGTCGCGCCGAGTGCCAGCAGGCGGGCGACCAGCTCCTCCTGATGGGCGGCCGAGGTGGTGGCCAGGTCGACGTGCACCCGGTTCTTCACCGTCTTGGGTTCCGGGACGCGCACCACGTCGATGCACACGGCGGTGGGGCCGGGATAGGCGAACCCCACGGGTGCGAGGTTGGTGACGCCGGGCCCCTCGCTGTCCAGGCCCCAGCCGAGCACCTCCGCCCAGAAGCGGCCGACCGCGCGGTCGTCCCGGGCGTCCATCGCGAGCTGCACCAGCCGTGTCGTCATGGATCCGACCCTATGCACGCCGCGCCCGCCCGGGCATCCGGTCCCGCCGTCCCGGCACCCCTGAGGCCGTCAGGCGGGCAGGAAGTACCCGGTCACGTCGGCGAGGCGGCCGTCCCGGTGCACCGCGCTGCTCACGCCCGTCATGAAGGTCCCGCCGTCCGGACCGACCTGGGTCCAGCGGGCCAGGGACCGGTCGTGGTGGTCCAGGACCTCGTCTATGCGGAAGCGGTGTCCGGGAAACGCCCCGGCGAACCCGTTCATGTAGGCGTCGAGCGCGGCCAGGCCGCCGACTTCGGTGCCGGGGTCCCGGTAGGCGATGTCGTCGACCGCGACCGCGCCGAGCGCGTCGAGCCGTACCGAGGGGTCGGCCGACCAGCAGGCGGCGTAGTCGTCCCAGAGCTGCTGTTGGTCACTCATCGCTGTTCCTCTTCGTTGGCGTGCCGGGCACCGACCGATGTCAGTGCTCCGTCGGTGATGGTGTGGAGCTTCGCGGCGTCCGTGCCCGACCGGACGAGCACCAGCAGGCCCTGGTAGAGGGCCAGGAGCAGCGCGGCCGCGCCCGCGACGTCGAGGTCCGCGGGCACCAGGCCCAGGGCGCGGGCCCGGGTCAGCGCGGCGGCGAAACCGGACTCGATGGTGTCCAGGCCGCGGCGCACGCCCGGTGTCGCCTGCGGAACGGTGAACGACTCCACCGCGGTGTTGGTGAGCAGGCACCCCGGGTCCGGTCCGTCGGTGACGCCGGTCTCGAACGCCGAGGTGAAGAAGGAGCGGATGCCGGCGACGGGGTCCTGCGCGTCCCGCAGGTGGACGCGGACCCGGCCCTCCACCACGCGCTCGTTGTAGGCGTCCAGCGCGGCGCTGAACAGGCCTTCCTTGCTGTGGAAGGCCCGGTACAGGCTGCCGGGGTGCATGCCGGTCGCCTCTTCGAGGTCGCGCAGCGAGGCGCCGAGGTAGCCGCGGCGGCGGAAGAGGCCCATGGCGGACGCCAGCACCTCGTCCTGGTCCCACACCTGTTTGCGGCCCATCGCGCGTCCCTTTCGTCGAGCGACCGCTTTAGTTGAACGATCGCTCACAAAAAATAGCACGCGGAACGCTCCTGCGCGAAGATCGGTTGACGCCCTTCCGAGCTTTGCATAAACGTGCATCGATACGTATAGTCATGCCATCGACGAGGAGGGTCCGATGGTGGTTCGTGTAGCGGTGGCCGGAGCGAGCGGGTACGCGGGCGGGGAACTCCTGCGCCTGCTCCTGGCCCACCCCGAGGTCGAGATCGGCGCGCTGACCGCCAACTCCAACGCCGGGCAGCTCCTGGGCCCCCTCCAGCCGCACCTCGTGCCGCTGGCCGGGCGCACGCTCGAAGCGACCACCCCCGAGGTGCTCGCCGGGCTGGACGCGCCGCACGACGTCGTCTTCCTCGCCCTGCCGCACGGCCAGTCGGCCGCCGTCGCCGCCCGGCTCGGCGAGGACGTCCTCGTCGTCGACATGGGCGCCGACCACCGGCTGCGGTCCGCCGCCGACTGGGACGCCTTCTACGGCGCCCCCCACGCCGGCACCTGGCCCTACGGCCTCCCCGAGCTGCCCGGCGCCCGCGCCGCGCTGGCCGGGTCGAAGCGCGTGGCCGTCCCCGGCTGCTACCCGACCGCCGTCTCCCTCGCCCTCCTCCCCGCCTACCAGGACGGCCTCGCCGAGCCCGAGGCGGTGATCGTCGCCGCCACCGGGACCTCCGGCGCGGGCAAGGCGCTCAAGCCGCACCTGCTCGGCTCCGAGGTGATGGGCTCCATGAGCCCGTACGGCGTGGGCGGCGGCCACCGGCACACCCCCGAGATGGTGCAGAACCTCTCGGCCGTCGCCGGACGGCGCGTCTCGGTGTCCTTCACCCCGACCCTCGCGCCGATGGCGCGCGGCATCCTGGCGACCTGCTCGGCCAAGGCGGTGCCGGGCACCACCGCCGAGTCGGTGCGGGCGGCGTACGAGAAGGCGTACGCGGACGAGCCCTTCGTCCACCTGCTCCCCGAGGGCCAGTGGCCCGCGACCGCGTCCGTCTACGGTTCCAACGCCGTTCAGGTCCAGGTCGCGTACGACGCGTCGGCGCAGCGGATCATCGCGATCAGCGCCATCGACAACCTGACCAAGGGCACCGCCGGTGGCGCGGTGCAGAGCATGAACATCGCTCTCGGGCTCGACGAGGGCCTGGGTCTTTCCACGATCGGAGTCGCACCGTGAGTGTCACGGCAGCACAAGGTTTCAGCGCGGCGGGCATCGCCGCCGGAATCAAGGCGAACGGCAACCCGGACTTGGCCCTCGTGGTCAACCACGGCCCCCGCCTGGCCGCGGCGGGCGTCTTCACCTCCAACCGCGTGAAGGCCGCCCCCGTCCTCTGGTCCGAGCAGGTGCTGCGCGGCGGTACCGTCAGCGCCGTGGTCCTCAACTCCGGCGGCGCCAACGCCTGCACCGGCCCGCGCGGCTTCCAGGACACCCACGCCACCGCCGAGAAGGCCGCCGCCGTCCTCGGCGGCGCGCACAACGCCGGGGAGATCGCGGTGGCCTCCACCGGGCTGATCGGCGTCCCGCTGCCGATGGACAAGCTGCTGCCCGGCATCGAGAGCGCCGCCGCAGCGCTCACCGCCGACGGCGGCGAGGCCGCGGCGATCGCCATCAAGACCACCGACACGGTCCACAAGACCGCGACCGTCTCGCACGCCGCGGGCTGGACCGTCGGCGGCATGGCCAAGGGCGCGGGCATGCTCGCCCCGGGCCTGGCCACCATGCTCGTCGTCCTCACCACCGACGCCGACCTGGACAGCGCCACCCTCGACAAGGCGCTGCGGGACGCGACCCGCACCACCTTCGACCGGGTCGACTCCGACGGCTGCATGTCCACCAACGACACGGTGCTGCTGCTCGCCTCCGGCGCGTCCGCCACGGTGCCGGCGTACGAGGAGTTCGCCGAGGCCGTACGGACCGTCTGCGACGACCTCGCCCGCCAGCTCATCGGCGACGCCGAGGGCGCCAGCAAGGACATCCGCATCGAGGTCGTGAACGCGGCCAGCGAGGACGACGCCGTCGAGGTGGGCCGGTCCATCGCCCGGAACAACCTGCTCAAGTGCGCCATCCACGGCGAGGACCCGAACTGGGGCCGGGTGCTCTCCGCAATCGGCACCACGAAGGCCGCCTTCGACCCGGACCGGCTGAACGTCGCCATCAACGGGATCTGGGTCTGCAAGAACGGCTGCGTCGGCGAGGACCGCGACCTGGTCTCGATGAAGGGCCGCGAGGTCCGCATCACCGCCGACCTGGCCGCCGGCAGCGAGTCCGCGGTCATCTGGGCCAACGACCTGACCGCCGACTACGTCCACGAGAACAGCGCGTACTCCTCATGAGCGGCGCCCCCGGCAGTGCCCGCAAGCACACAGCGCTCCCCAAGGCCGAGATCCTCATCGAGGCGCTTCCCTGGCTGACCCGCCACAACGGCAAGGTCGTCGTCATCAAGTTCGGCGGCAACGCCATGATCGACGAGGACTTGAAGGCCGCCTTCGCGCAGGACGTCGTCTTCCTCCGCCAGGCCGGCCTCAAGCCGGTCGTCGTGCACGGCGGCGGCCCGCAGATCAACGCCCAGCTCGACCGGCACGGCCTGGTCAGCGAGTTCAAGGCGGGCCTGCGCGTCACCACCCCGGAAGCCATGGACGTCGTACGGATGGTGCTCGCCGGGCAGGTCCAGCGCCAGCTGGTCGGCCTGCTCAACCAGCACGGGCCGCTCGCCGTCGGCATGACCGGCGAGGACGCCCACACCATCACCGCCGTCCAGCACCGGCCGGAGATCGACGGGGAACGCGTCGACATCGGCCGGGTCGGCGAGATCACCGCCATCGACACCGGCGCGATCGAGGCGCTGCTGGCGGACGGCCGGATCCCGGTCATCTCCTCCATCGCGCGCAGCGCCGACGACGCGCACGTCTACAACGTCAACGCCGACACCGCGGCCGCGGCGCTCGCCGCCGCCCTCGGCGCCGAGACCCTGATGGTCCTCACCGACGTCGAGGGGCTGTACGCGGACTGGCCCCACAGCGACGAGGTCATCAGCAGGCTGACCGTCAGCGAGCTGGAGAAGCTGCTGCCCGAGCTGTCCAGCGGCATGGTCCCCAAGATGGAGGGCTGCCTGCACGCCGTCCGCGGCGGCGTGAGCACCGCCCGGGTGATCGACGGGCGGGTCCAGCACTCGATCCTGCTGGAGATCTTCACCGACGAGGGCATCGGCACGATGGTCGTGCCCGACGCAGAGGGAGGGACATCCGCGTGAGCGGGAACAGCGCGCAGCAGACGGACCGGACGAACCCGGCCGACCGGACCCAGCGGCCGACGCCGTCCAACGAGGCCTACCGGGCCCGCTGGCAGGCGGCGCTCACCGACAACTACGGCACCCCCGCGCTCGCCCTCGTCCGCGGCGCGGGCGCCCAGGTCTGGGACGCCGACGGCAAGCAGTACACCGACTTCGTCGGCGGCATCGCCGTCAACGCCCTCGGCCACGCCCACCCGGCGGTCGTCGGAGCCGTCTCCCACCAGATCGCCTCGCTGGGCCACGTCTCCAACCTCTACGCCTCCGAACCCGTCCTCGCCCTCGGCGAACGGCTGCTCCAGCTCTTCGGCCGCACCGGCCGGGTTTTCTTCTGCAACTCCGGAGCCGAAGCGGTCGAGGCGGCCTTCAAGGTCGGCCGGCTGACCGGGCGGCCGCACATGGTCGCCACCACCGGCGGCTTCCACGGCCGCACCATGGGCGCCCTCGCCCTGACCGGCCAGCCCGCCAAGCAGACCCCCTTCCTGCCGCTGCCCGGCGACGTCACGCATGTGCCCTACGGCGACGTGGATGCCCTGCGGGCCGCCGTCACCGAGGACACCGCCCTCGTCCTGATCGAGCCGATCCAGGGCGAGAACGGCGTGGTCGTCCCGCCGCCCGGTTACCTCACCGCCGCCCGCGAGATCACCCGCGCCACCGGCACCCTCCTCGCCCTCGACGAGGTGCAGACCGGCATCGGCCGCTGCGGCCAGTGGTTCGAGCACCAGGCGCACGAGGGCGTCGAACCCGACCTCGTCACGCTCGCGAAGGGTCTGGGCGGCGGTCTGCCGATCGGCGCCCTCGCCGCCTTCGGCCCGGCCGCCGACCTGCTGCGGCCCGGCCAGCACGGCACGACCTTCGGCGGGAACCCGGTCGCCTGCGCCGCCGGACTGGCCGTCATCGACACCATCGCCGCCGACGGACTCCTCGACCGGGTCAAGGAGCGCGGCGAGCGGCTGCGCTCCGGAATCGAGGGCAGCGGGCACCCGCTGGTCGCCCGTGTCCGCGGTGCGGGCCTCCTGCTGGGTATCGTGCTGACCGAGCCCCTCGCACCACAGGTGCAGCAGGCGGCTCAGGATGCCGGCTTCCTGGTCAACGCGCCCGCCCCCGACGTCGTACGGCTGATGCCGCCGTTCGTACTCACCGAGGCCGAGGCGGACGCGTTCCTCCGGGCCCTGCCGGGCATCCTCGACGCGGCCCACGGGGACGGATCCGGAGAATGAGACGACGATGAGCCAGGCGCAGGAACACGAGCCGTGGGAGTCCCCCCGGACGGAGTCCGGGGGAGGCCAGTCCGTTCCGCAGACCCGGACCGCCCGCCACCGCCGGATCGTGGACATCCTCAACCGGCAGCCGGTGCGCTCCCAGAGCCAGTTGGCGAAGCTGCTCGCCGACGACGGGCTGAGCGTCACCCAGGCGACGCTCTCCCGGGACCTCGACGAGCTGGGCGCGGTGAAGATCCGCAACACCAACGGCGAGCTGATCTACGCGGTACCGAGCGAGGGCGGCTTCCGCACCCCGCAGGCCCCGCTGGGCGAGTCGGCGAAGGAGGAGCGCATGCGGCGCCTCTCCGGCGAACTGCTGATCTCCGCGGAGGCCTCCGCGAACCTCGTGGTCCTGCGCACCCCGCCGGGTGCCGCCCAGTTCCTCGCCTCGGCGATCGACCAGGCCGAACTCCAGGCCATCCTCGGCACGATCGCGGGCGACGACACCCTCATGCTGATCAGCCGCGATCCGGCGGGCGGCCAGGCCCTCGCCGATCACCTCCTGCGTCTGGCGCAGAAGGAGGGCTGAGGACGACCCTGGGGGCATGAGCCAACACCCCCTCTGGGCAGCGGTGTTCGAGGCCGCTGCCGTCGCCCTCGCCTGTTACGCCGTGCTCGGTGTGCTGTGGCGGCTGCGTGACCGGGCCGACCGGGCCGCGGCCGATGTGCTGACCACCGCCCCGCCCGATCCGTACCACGCGGTGGCCGTGGCGGGCCGCGGCGAGGACACGCACCGCCCTGCGGTCGCCAGGCTGCTGCTGGACGGATCCGTGGAGATCGACGCGCGGGGCCTGCTGACCATCGCTCCCGGCGGCCCGCACCGGGGGCCGGAACCGGGTCCCGCGCCGGTGCACCCGCTGCCCGCCGCCGTCCTGGCCGCGCTGATCCGCCGGGACCGGCCGACCGGCCTGGCCGACCTGTCCGGGGATAGCGCACTGCGCGCCGCCCGCGAGGCCTTCCTCTCCGCCGAGGACGCGAAGTACCCGCGCCTGGCCGCGATCCGGGTCCGCGACCGGCTCGCCGACGCCGCGATCCTGCTGATCATGGCGGTGGTCGCCTGGTACAGCTTCCAGCTGGTGGTGCTCTCCCGGCCGGACACCCTGCGGGGGATCGTGCTGATGGGCACCTTCGTGCTCGCGGTGGCCGTCGGCGCCTGCGGCGCCCTGCTCGCGGCCATGGTCATGGTGCGGGTGTGGCCGAAGCGGCGCGACCCCTTCCGCGCGTACTGTGCCGCGCTGCCCCCGCACCCGGACGTCCGCGCCCTGGACCCGGAGCGGCTGGCCCGCCTCGACCACCGCGCACCGCGGCCGGTGGAGACGGACACCTGGGTGGACAGCGGCGGCGCGTTCTGACGCGGCGCGGCGGGCGGCGGCTCAGTACCGGGTCACGTCCAGCGGCCCCGACTCCGTGCCCACCGCGATGTGCGGACGCCGCTCCGGCCGGGCCCAGCGCAGGATCGCCCGCATGGACTCCTCCGGCACCGACACGCAACCCGCCGTCGCGCCCTTGCCGTTGACGTGCAGGAAGATCCCGGCGCCGCGCCCGTGCACCGGCCGGTCGTAGTTGAAGCCGATGACCAGGGCGTGCGCGTACTGCCGTGCGTAGCCCACCAGGTGCTCGGCCTCGCCGGGCGCGCAGTCGGCGGGCAGCGGATCCACCCAGCGGTTGTAGTGCACGGAGGCGTTGTCCTGGCACCACCAGGCGCCCTCACGGACCGGCCGGTAGGTGTAGGCCGTGCCCGTCGGTGCGGGCCGGATCCCGAAGGCGTACGGCAGGTCGTACAGCCCGGTGGGCGTGGTGTCCGTGCCCTGGACGCGGGTGGCGCCCTCGGTGAGGCCGTTCGCGCCGAACCGGGCGGGCGCCCGGCCCATCGGGACCCACCGCCCCGACCGGCGCTCCCACCAGGTGAGGCGGCCGGTGGTGGAACCGGCCGAGGGGGCGACGGCGGTGATCAGCTGACGGCCGCCGCCGGTGTCGGCGAGCCGGTCGGGCAGTGTGGTCTCCCGCGGGGCGGCCGGGAACGTTCCCTGCGGCAGCAGCAGGGAGCTGACGAGCAGTGAGCCGAGGAGGGCGGCGGTACGCAGCACCCTGCGGACGGTACGCCGCGCGAGCGTCGGCAGGAGGCCGCCGGGCCGCCGCCCGCCCGCTTTCCCCCGTCTGCGCCGCGTCAGGGCGTGGCGAAACCGAGCCGCGCCCGCATCCGGCGCAGGACGTGGTCGCTGAAGACCCCGGTGCAGCGCGCCAGCAGGGCGTCCACCTCCGGATCGCGCGCGGGCAGGGGCGGCGGGGCGTACGGCGACCACAGGGCCTGGAGACACTGCTCGGCCCGCCCGCGCAGGCCGGGATCCGGGTCCTCCAGCAGGGCGACGGAGGCCCGCAGGGCGGCCACACCGCCCCGGGCGTGCAGCAGCCGGTGCGCGGCCCGCCGCTGAGCCAGGGGAGCGCCTGGGCCCAGCAGCCCGGTGAGCCGCGCCTCGGGCAGCCGGTCGGCCGAGGGCCGCAGCGCGAGGGCCGCCTCCCGGACGACGGCCCCGGAGGGGTCGGCCAGCAGCGGCCACGCGGCGTCGGCGTCGGCGGCGTCGAGCAGCCGCAGCCCGGCCACCGCACCCGCCCGCACCCCGGGCCGGGGATGGGACAGCAGGGCGCGCAGCACGGGGGCGTCCGTGCGCCGCCCGCATTCGGCGAGCCCGAGCACGGCCCCGCCGGTCAGGGTAGCGGGGGCGGCGCACAGCTCCCGGTAACGGGCGTGCGGGTCGCCGCCGTCCTGGCCGACCAGCCAGCGGGCGCAGGCCCGTACGACGGCCACGCGGTCCGCGAGGTGATCGCCGGCCTCGGCCGCGCGGCCGAGGCGGCGCAGGGCGGTGACCCCGGCGGCCCGGACCTGCCCGGACCGGGCCCCGAGCAGCAGATCGACCACGAGGTCGGCACCGGCACCCGCCTCCGCGCTCCCGCCCGCACCGTCCCGGCCCGTCACCGCGTCCCCGGCACAAGGCGCCCCGGCGGCCCGGACCTGGCCGGACCGGGCACCGAGCAGCAGATCGACCACGGCGTCGGGCCCGGCGCCCGCGCCGTCCTCGGCCCGGCCGGTCGAGGCCCGGGCGTCCGTACCGGCGTACGGCGCCCGCTCCACCTCCGCCGCCAGGGCCGCCAGGGCCGCGTCGGTCCACAGCCGCCGCAGCACCGCGTCGCCCTCGCGGGCGGCCCGCCGGGCCAGTTCCACCGCACCGGGGCGCGCGGACTCCAGCAGCAGCCCCCCTGCGAACCGCCGCGCGGCCGGGTCGCCGCCGCGCAGCAGCTCCTCCAGCACCCCCGCGGGAGCCTCCCGCAGCGCGGCCTCGAACAGCTCCCGCGCCCACGCGCCCCGCTCGCGCGCCCCGAGCCGCAGCACCAGCGGGGTGAGCGCACCCAGGGTGCGGCCCGGGTGCTCGGCCAGGGCCCGTTCCAGGAGCGCGCGGGCGCGGGTCCGTACCGGCTGGATCCAGTCGGCGCAGCGGATGACGACCAGGGGCAGCAGCGAGCCGTCCTGCCCGTGGGCCGGCAGGGCCTCTTCGCGGATCCGGCCCTCCGCGTGGCACAGCGCGGTCTCCGGCCGGGCCCGCAGCAGCGCGGGCAGTGCGCCGTCCGGGTGGGGGAGACCCCGTACGGCCTGGTCGAGGGCGATCCACGCGGCCGGGTCGCCGGTGTCGAGCACCTCGGCCAGTGCCCCGCCCCGGGCCAGCCGCTCGGCCGCCTCGCGGCCCGCGCCCTCGTCCCACCGCCTGCGCCCCCGGTGGCGCGGCGCGTGCGTCATGGCTCTCGTGTCCCCCGTCATGGCCCTGACCCTAAGTCCCGGCCACGCCCCTGACCAGCGCATTCCTGCGCTCTTTGACGAAACATACGGAGTAGTGCATAGTTATGCCTGTCGTCAGATGCACCCTGTAAGGAGAAACCCGTGACCGAGCGCGTCGTACTCGCCTACTCGGGCGGCCTGGACACCTCCGTCGCCATCGGCTGGATCGCCGAGGAGACGGGCGCCGAGGTCATCGCCGTCGCCGTGGACGTCGGCCAGGGCGGCGAGGACCTGGACGTCATCCGCAAGCGCGCGCTCGACTGCGGTGCGGTCGAGGCCGAGGTCGCCGACGCCTCGGACGAGTTCGCCAACGAGTACTGCCTCCCGGCGATCAAGGCGAACGCCCTCTACATGGACCGCTACCCGCTGGTCTCGGCGCTCTCCCGGCCGGCCATCGTCAAGCACCTGGTCGCCGCGGCCAAGAAGCACGGCGCCACGACCGTCGCCCACGGCTGCACCGGCAAGGGCAACGACCAGGTCCGCTTCGAGGCGGGCATCGTCGCCCTCGCCCCGGACCTCAAGTGCATCGCCCCGGTCCGCGACTACGCGATGACCCGGGACAAGGCGATCGCCTTCTGCGAGGAGAAGCAGCTCCCGATCGCGACCACCAAGAAGTCCCCGTACTCCATCGACCAGAACGTCTTCGGGCGCGCCGTCGAGACGGGCTTCCTGGAGGACATCTGGAACGCCCCGATCGAGGACATCTACGAGTACACCTCGAACCCGGCCCTGCCGCGCGAGCCCGACGAGGTCGTCATCTCCTTCAAGGAGGGCGTCCCGGTCGCCATCGACGGCCGCCCCGTCAGCGTGCTCCAGGCCATCCAGCAGCTCAACGACCGCGCCGGCGCCCAGGGCATCGGCCGCATCGACATCGTCGAGGACCGCCTCGTCGGCATCAAGTCCCGCGAGGTCTACGAGGCGCCGGGCGCGATCGCGCTGATCACCGCCCACCAGGAGCTGGAGAACGTCACCGTCGAGCGCGAGCTGGCCCGCTACAAGCGGCAGGTCGAGCAGCGCTGGGGCGAGATGGTCTACGACGGCCTGTGGTTCTCCCCGCTCAAGCGGGCCCTGGACGGGTTCATCAACGAGGCCAACCAGCACGTCACCGGTGACATCCGGATGACCCTGCACGGCGGCCGCGCCGTGGTCACCGGCCGCAAGTCCGACGAGTCGCTGTACGACTTCAACCTCGCGACCTACGACTCGGGCGACACCTTCGACCAGTCCAAGGCACAGGGCTTCATCGAGATCTTCGGCCTGTCCTCGAAGATCGCCGCGCGCCGCGACCTCGCCTGAGGTCCGCTCGTTACGCGTACGCGGTACGCGCAGTGCTCTGACGGCCTCCCCGGACCTCCGCGACGGGGAGGCCGTCGTACACCCACCTCTTGAGGAGCAGTAGCTGTGAGCAGCAACAACGGTGACGTCCGGCTTTGGGGCGGCCGGTTCGCCGACGGTCCCGCCGAGGCCCTCGCGAAGCTGTCCGCGTCGGTCCACTTCGACTGGCGCCTCGCGCCGTACGACATCGCCGGTTCGCGCGCCCACGCCCGCGTCCTGCACAAGGCGGGCCTGCTCACGGCCGACGAACTCCAGCGCATGTCGGACGGGCTGGACCGGCTCGCGGCCGACGTCGAGTCCGGCGCCCTGGTGGGCACCATCGCCGACGAGGACGTGCACACCGCCCTGGAGCGCGGCCTGCTGGAGCTGCTCGGCCCCGACCTCGGCGGCAAGCTGCGGGCCGGCCGCTCGCGCAACGACCAGGTCGCCACGCTCTTCCGGATGTACCTGCGCGACCACGCCCGGATCATCGGCTCGCTGATCGCCGACCTCCAGGACGCGCTCGTCGGCCTCGCCGAGGCGCACGCCGACGTGGCGATGCCCGGCCGGACCCACCTCCAGCACGCGCAGCCGGTGCTCTTCGCGCACCACGTGCTGGCGCACGTGCAGTCCCTCTCCCGGGACGCGGAGCGGCTGCGGCAGTGGGACACCCGGACCGCGGTCTCCCCGTACGGCTCGGGCGCGCTCGCGGGCTCCTCGCTCGGCCTGGACCCCGAGCAGGTCGCGGCGGACCTCGGCTTCGAGCGCGGCTCGGTCGGCAACTCCATCGACGGCACGGCCTCGCGGGACTTCGTCGCGGAGTTCGCGTTCATCACGGCGATGATCGGGATCAACCTGTCCCGGATCGCCGAGGAGATCATCATCTGGAACACGAAGGAGTTCTCCTTCGTCACCCTGCACGACGCGTTCTCCACCGGCTCCTCGATCATGCCGCAGAAGAAGAACCCGGACATCGCGGAGCTGGCGCGCGGCAAGTCGGGCCGTCTCATCGGCAACCTGACCGGTCTGCTCGCCACCCTCAAGGCCCTGCCGCTGGCCTACAACCGGGACCTCCAGGAGGACAAGGAGCCGGTCTTCGACTCCTGCGACACCCTTGAGGTCCTGCTGCCCGCCTTCACCGGCATGATGGCGACCCTCACGGTCAACCGGGCGCGGATGGAGGAGCTGGCCCCGGCCGGGTTCTCCCTCGCCACCGACATCGCCGAGTGGCTGGTCCGCCAGGGCGTGCCCTTCCGGGTGGCGCACGAGGTCGCGGGCGAGTGCGTCAAGGAGTGCGAGGGCCTGGGCATCGAGCTGGACGAGCTGACGGACGAACAGTTCGCGAAGATCTCCGAGCACCTCACCCCGGAGGTCCGCACGGTCCTCAACGTGCCCGGCGCCCTGGCCTCCCGCAACGGCCGCGGCGGCACCGCCCCGAGCGCGGTCGCCGTCCAGCTGAACGAACTGAAGGCGGACCTGGTCATCCAGCACGCCTGGGCGAACCACAAGAACTAGAGCCGAAGCACAGGAATCAGCCGTCGCGCAGGGGGCGGCCGGGGCGAGCGCCCCGGCCGCCCCCTGCCGCGTACCCGGGCCTACTCCGCCCAGTCGGCCAGTCGCGCGAAGTCCTCCCGGAGCAGCCCGACCCGCTCGTCTATGCGCAGCAACAGGGCCCGGGCCGGGTGGCGTTGGTCGACGTACTCCCGGTCCATCGGCGTGATGTCGTCGTCGACCCACGCGAACGGCCTGCCCTGCGCGTACTCCAGGACGTACTGGGTCTTCCAGAAGGTCCCGCGGGGCGCCCTCCCGTGCATCTGCGGCCAGTCGATGAACGGCAGCCGCGGCAGCCCCAGGTGCGGGCCGATCCAGTCGTTGGCCTCGTCCTTCCAGGTCGTCGCCCAGACCAGCTCGTACGCGTCCGCCAGCGCCAGCAGCTCCGCGCCGTGCCCCGGGTTGAGCCACACCCGCAGCGGCTTCGCGCTCTCGGCGCCCGTCCAGCCGGTGGGGCGCATCCGGTGCGTGGTGTAGCCGGCGGGGCGTCGCTGCGGCCTGGCCGCGTAGGGATTCAACGGACCGTCCACATCGATCAGCAGCAGTGGCTTCGTCGTCATCACGGCAGGATCCCTTCCGTGCCCCCGGTGGGGCATCCGAATATCGAATGAGACATCAACGTCTCATTCGGGTTATGGTTGTCTCATGGCCATGGATCGTGACCAGGTGCTCCGCGCTGCGGCGGCCCTGCTCTCCCGCAAATCGACCGCGACGATGGACGAGGTCGCCCGCGCCGCCGGCATCGGGCGCGCGACCCTGCACCGGCACTTCGCCGGGCGCGACGCCCTCGTACGGGCCCTGGAGGAACTCGGAATCCGCGAGTTCGAGATCGCCTTCGACACGGCGCGCCTCGACCAGGGGAGCGCCGTCGAGGCCCTGCGGCGCCTCGTCGCCGAGGCCGAGCCGAACGCCCCGCTGCTGGCCTTCCTCGTCACCGAGAACCAGCTCTTCGAGGGCGACGAGGTCCACGAGGGCTGGGCCCGGCTCGACGCCCGCGTCTCGGCGCTCTTCAAGCGCGGCCAGCAGGAGGGCGACATCCGGATCGACCTGACCCCGGCCTGGCTCACCGAAGCCCTGTACGGGCTCATCGGCACCTGCGCCTGGGCCGTCATGGACGGCCGGGTCGCCGCCAAGGACTTTCAGTACATGATCACCGAGTTGCTGCTCGGTGGCGCACGACGGAGCGTGGAGAAATGACCAGAACCGAAGAGCTCAGCAGGCGGAAGGGGACGGAGGACGGCAAGAGCCCCGGGCGCTGGATCGCGCTCTCGGTCCTCGTGCTGGCCGTGCTGCTGGTCGCGGTCGACGCCACCGTCCTCGGCCTCGCCACGCCCTCCCTGAGCGAAGACCTCAAGCCGTCCGGCACCCAGCTGCTGTGGATCGGCGACGTCTACTCCTTCGTCATCGCCGGTCTGCTCGTCTCCATGGGCTCCCTCGGCGACCGCATCGGCCGCAAGAAGCTGCTGCTGCTCGGCGCCACCGCCTTCGGCCTCGTCTCGGTCCTGAACGCCTACGCGACCAGCCCCGAGATGATGATCGTGGCCCGCGCGCTGCTCGGCGTCGCCGGCGCGACCCTGATGCCGTCCACCCTCGCGCTGATCCGCAACATCTTCCACGACCCCAAGGAACGCAGCCTCGCCATCGGCATCTGGGGCGCCACCGCCTCGGCCGGCGCCGCCATCGGCCCCGTGATCGGCGGTGCGCTGCTCCAGCACTTCTACTGGGGTTCGGTCTTCCTCATCAACCTGCCCGTGATGATCGTGCTGGTCGTCGTCGGCGTCAAGCTGCTGCCCGAATCGAAGAGCCCCGCGAAGGGCCCCTGGGACCTGCTCAGCGTCGCCCTCTCGCTCGTCGGCATCATCGGCGTCGTCTACGCCGTCAAGCAGGCCGCCACCGACGGCCTCACCTGGGAGGTCTGGACGGCCGCGGTCCTCGGCGCCGCCATGCTCTACGCCTTCGTCCGCCGCCAGCACACGCTGGCCGCGCCCCTGCTCGACATGAAGCTCTTCAAGCACCGCGGCTTCTCCGGCGCGGTCCTCGCCGACCTGCTCACCGTCTTCGGCCTCTCCGGCCTGGTCTTCTTCCTCTCGCAGTTCCTCCAGCTCGTCCAGGGCCGCGAGCCGCTGGAAGCGGGCCTGGCCGAACTGCCCGCCGCCGTCGGCGCGGTGGTCACCGGTCTGCTCGCGGGCCGCTTCGCCCGCAAGTACTCCGTACGCGTCATCGTCACCGGCGGGCTCGCCGCGATCGGCCTGGCGCTGGGCGCCCTCACCGTCATCGGCAAGGAGACCGGCTACCCGCTGCTCGGCGCCGCCCTGCTCGTCGTCGGCCTCGGCGCGGGCTTCTCCTTCACCGTCACTGCCGACGTGATCCTCTCCAGCGTGCCTAAGGAGCAGGCCGGTTCGGCCTCGGCCGTCTCCGAGACGGCGTACGAACTCGGCGCCGCCCTCGGCATCGCCCTGCTCGGCTCCATCGTCACCGGGGTCTACCAGACCTTCACCGCCCCGGCTTCGGTGTCCGGACCGGTCGCCACCGCCGCGCACGAATCCCTCGGCGGGGCCGTCGAGGCGGCCAGGACGCTCGACCCGCACACCGCCCAGGTGATGGTCGACGCGGCCCAGGAGGCCTTCGTGGACGGCCTGCGGCTCGCCGCGGGCGTCGGCGCGGCCGTCCTGCTCGCGACGGCCGCCGCCGCCTGGTTCCTGCTCAAGGGCCAGGAGTTGCAGGACGGCCTCGAACACTGACGCTGCGGCAGCGTCCCGGGGCAGACCCAAGGGGCGCTGCCGTGCGCGGAGTTGACACGGTGATCATGCGCACGACACCATCCCCGCGATGGAGCCGACCGACCCGACCCCGACCGACCTGACCCCCGCCGAACGCCGCGTGTGGGACGCCTTCCCGCGCGGCGAACGCGTCGACGCCCGCCGGGACCCCGACGAGAGCGCCGCCGACGGCGCGGCCTGGGGACTCGAGCGGACCGTACGGGCCGAGGTGCTCACCGCCCTCCTGCTCGGCGGCGGCGCGCCCGGGGGCCAGGTCGCCGGGCTCAACCTCAAGGGCTTCCGCATCACCGGCAAGCTCGACCTCAAGTACGCCGTCGTCGAGCACCCGATCCGGCTCCGCGGCTGTTGGTTCGAGCGCAAACCCCTGCTCTACGGAGCCCGGTTGCGCGCGTTCGTCCTGAGCGACTCCGCCCTGCCGGGTCTGACCGCCGCCACCGTCAGCGTCGACGTGGTGCTGCGGCTGTCCTGCTGCCGGATCACCGGACCGGTCCGGCTCGCCGGCGCCCGGATCGCCGGGGGCCTCTTCCTGACCGGCGCCGTCATCGGCACCCCGCCGGGCCGGGCGGCCCCCGGGGAGAGCGGCGGAGCCGTCGAGGAAGCCGAGCCTGCGCTCCAGCTCAACCACGCCGACATCGGCACCGACGTCATCGCCCCGGGGCTGACCGTCCACGGCCAGACGCGCATCAACGGCGCAGTCGTCGGCGGCCGGATCACCCTCGAAGGAGCCCGCCTGCTCGACCCCGGCGGCGAGGCGCTGCACGCCGAGAGCCTCACCGTCGGCACCGACGTCCGCGCCCGCGGCCTGCACGCGCGGGGCCGGGTCAACTTCGCCGGCTCCCGGATACCGGGCCAACTGGGCCTCGCCCACTCCAGCCTGGCCAACCCGGGCGGCACCGCCCTGCGCGCCTCCAGCTGCGCGATCGGCGAGATCTGGCTGCGCGGCTGCGACACCGTCCGGGGCGCGGTGAACCTGCGCCGCTCCCAGTGCGACCTGCTCCACGTGGAACCCGGCGGATGGCCGGAAACGGTCTCCCTGGACGGGCTGAGCTACCGCTCGCTGCGCCCGCACCTGCCCGCCGAGCAGCGTCTGCCCGTCCTGGAGCGGGAGGACGCGGGCTACCTTCCGTACGCCTACGAGCAACTGGCCGCCGCCTACCGCACGGCGGGGGACGAGGCGGGCGCCCGCAGCGTGCTGCTCGCCAAACTCCGCAGGCACCGGCGCACCCTGCCCCGCCGCGCCCGGGTGTGGGGGCTGCTCCAGGACGTCACCGTGGGGTACGGCTTCCGGCCGCTGCGCGCGGCGGGCTGGCTCGTGGCGCTGCTGTGCACGGGCGCCCTCGCGTACGGGCTGCGGCCGCCGCCCCCGCTCAAACCCGGCGAGGCGCCCGAGTTCAACCCGGTCTTCTACACGCTCGACCTGATGCTGCCGATCATCGGCTTCGGGCAGGAGGAGGCCTTCGGTCCGCGCGGCGGGTACCAGTGGCTCTCGTACCTGCTGATCGTGACGGGCTGGGTGCTGGCGACGACCACCGCGGCGGGCGTCAGCCGGTCACTGAGCAGGCAGTAGCGCGGCGCGCGGGACGCTGGTCTACCGGACGGGGACGTACGGGCTCAGGCCGCCTTGGCCTTGGTCGCGTACATGTCGACGTACTCCTGGCCCGAGAGCCGCATGACCTCGGTCATCACCGAGTCGGTGACCGCGCGCAGGACGTACCGGTCGCGGTCCATGCCCTCGTACCGGGAGAACTCCATCGGCTCGCCGAAGCGGACGGTGACCCGGCCCGGGCGCGGCATGCCCTTGCCGCCGGGCTGGAGCTTGTCGGTACCGATCACCGCGAACGGGACCACGGGGGCGCCGGTCATCAGGGTGAGGCGGGCGATGCCGGTGCGGCCGCGGTAGAGGCGGCCGTCGGGGGAGCGGGTGCCCTCCGGGTAGATGCCGAAGATCTTGCCCTCTTCGAGGATCCTGCGACCGGTCATCAAGGCGGCCACCCCGCCGTTGGCGCCGTCGCGGTCCACCGGGACCATGCCGGAGCCGGTGAAGAACCAGGCCATGGCGCGGCCCTTGAGGCCCTTGCCCGTGACGTACTCGTCCTTGCCGATGAAGTGCACCTGGCGGTCGCACACCAGGGGCAGGATCATCGAATCGATGAAGGTCAGGTGGTTGCCCGCGAGGATGACCGGCCCGGTCCCCGGAATGTTCTCGGCACCCTCGACACGGGTGCGGAACATCATCCGCATGACCGGTCCGACAGTGGCTTTGATGAGCGCAATACGGGACAACGTGGGCCCTCCGGCATCGAATGCGTCTTCAGCACCGCGCGTGCTCAGTGCAGGTGAGGACGATACTCGCGGGTCCCCACTGATCGCACATCGGGTTCACGAGGCCGATACCCAAAGTTGACGCACGTTTCCGCCATGTTTTCCGCCCGTCCCGCCGGGCATCGCCCGCGCGCCACCGGCCGCTGCCTACCATCGGTCGCCGACCGGGGGCGAAGGCTCCGGGCGGTCCGAACGGGATGAGGGCGAAGATGGCGCAGGGCGGGGCAGGCAGGCGCGCGGTGCTGGGGGCGGCCGTACTGGCGGCGGGCGGCGGAGCGCTCGCGCTCGGCGCGGGACCGGCGGCGGCAGCGGGCGCGGACGGCGCGCAGGCGGCCGGCGCGCAGGCGTACGGCGACGGCGGGGGCTACCGCGAGCTGCCGTACCCCACGGTCATCGGCCACCGGGGGGCCAGCGGCTACCGGCCCGAACACACCCTCGGCTCCTACCAGCTGGCCCTCGACCTCGGCGCGGACGTCATCGAGCAGGACCTGGTCCCCACCCGGGACGGGCACCTGGTCTGCCGGCACGAGAACGAGATCGGCGGCACCACGGACGTCGGCGAGCGACCGGAGTTCGCCTCCCGGCGGGCCACCAAGTCCGTGGACGGCGTCTCCGTCACCGGCTGGTTCACCGAGGACTTCACCCTCGCCGAGCTGAAGACCCTGCGCGCGAAGGAACGCATCCCCGCCGTCCGCCAGCGCAACACGCTCTACGACGGCCGCTGGGAGGTCCCCACCTTCGAAGAGGTGCTGCGCTGGGCCGACCGCGAGGGCAAGCGCCGCGGCAAGCGGGTCTGGCTGCACGTGGAGACCAAGCACCCCAGCTACTTCCGCGCCCTCGGCCTCGGCCTGGAGGAGCCGCTCGCGAAGCTGCTGCGCCGCTACGGCCGCGACCGGCGGAACTCGGCCGTTTTCCTCCAGTCCTTCGAGCCCTCCAGCATCCAGCGGCTCGCCAAGCTGGTCTCGGCTCCCCGCGTCGTGCTCCTCGGCGCCGCGAACACCCGCCCCTGGGACTTCGAACTGGCCAAGGACCCGCGCACCGTCGCCGACCTGGTCACGCCCGAGGGCCTGAAGTGGATCGCGGGCTACGCGCAGGGCATCGGCCCGACCCTGGACCTGATCGTGCCGCGCGACGCGGCGGGCAAGCTCGGGACGCCGACCACCCTGGTGCGCGACGCCCACGCGCGCGGACTGGTCCTGCACCCCTACACCGCGCGCAACGAGAACGTCTTCCTGCCCGCCGACTTCCGCAAGGGCACCGACCCGAACGCCTACGGGGACGCCTTCGGCGCCTTCCGCGCCTACTTCGCCCTCGGGATCGACGGGATCTTCTCGGACAACGCCGACACCGCGCTGATCGCCGCCGAGGACTTCCGCCCGGGACGCCGCCCGCGCTGACCGGCCGTCAACCCGGTGGCCGAATGACTCGTACGAGTGTGCCGCGCCCGGTCGGGAAACCACCGGGCGCGGTCTTCGCGTCCCGCCCGGCATGGACCTGCTCAAGGAACTCGGACCCCTGCTCTCGGCGGAGGCCGCCGCCGAAGCACCGCTCGCCGGGATGGATCCGGCCGATCTAGAACAGGCCGTGTGGGTGCGGCTGCTGGAGCGCGACCCGCACGGGCCCGCGCCCGCCGAACCGGCCCGCTGGCTGCGCCGCGCCGTGCGGGCCGAAGCCCGGCTCGGCCGCCGCCGCTCGCAGCGCGAAGTCCCGTACGCGCGGCCCGCGGGATCCGCCGCGCAGGCGCCCGGACACGGACCCGAAGGGGAGCTGCTCCACCGGGAGCAGGACCGCGCCGTCCGGTCGGCGGTCGCCCGGCTGCCCGGACGCTGTCCGGAGCTCATGAATGCGTTTCTTTCGCCCAGAGACCTCACCTACCGTGAAATCGCAGGAGAGTTGGGTATCTCACAAGGAAGTTTGGGGCCCGTACGTTCCCGTTGCCTGGGATGTCTGCGCAGAATGCTGGCTGCAGAGGTTGAGGCTCCTGGCCTGCGGGGAAAGGAGCGGTAGACCAACGGGCTACCAGGTGAGCGGGAGGCATGCGCACATGGGCATGAGCGTGACCATTTCGGCGGCGACGGCCGAAGACGCGGAGCAGATCTTCAAGCTCCAGTACCTGTGCTTCCAGCGCGAGGCCGAGCTGTACGGCAACTACCTCATCCAGCCCCTCACGCAGTCCCTCGACTCCCTCAAGGGCGAACTGGCCAGCGACACCGTGCTGGTCGCCCGCCTCGGTGACGAGGTGGTCGGCGCGGTGCGCGGCAGCACCGACGGGGACGGCGCCGGCAAGATCGCCAAGCTCTGCGTCCACCCGCGCCTCCAGGGCCACGGGCTCGGCGCCCGGCTGCTGCGCGGTGTGGAGGAGGCGCTGGCCGACGGCTCCAAAACCTCCCGCTTCCGGCTCTTCACGGGCCGCAAGAGCGAGTCCAACCTGCGGATGTACCGCAAGGCGGGCTACGTCGCGGTCGGCGGCCGCACGGCCTCGGACGGCGTGGAGCTGGTCATGCTGGAGAAGGAGACCGCCGACTACGCGGTCAGCGCCTGACCGGCCGGACCCCCGCCCCTCCCGTCACTGCCCGCGCTTCGCGCGCAGCCAGAGCATCCCGGTGATCGGCAGGATCACCGGGATGAACAGGTAGCCCATCCCGAACTGCGACCACACCGTCGAGTCGGGGAAGGAATCGGGCCGCACCACGGTCCAGGTCCCCACGGTGAGCACGCCGGTCAGCTCGGCGGCGCAGCACAGCCGCGCCGCCTTGCGGGCCGTTTCCCCGCCGCGCACCAGCGAGTACGTGATGAAGGCGTACACCAGCGCGGCCACCGCGCTCAGCGCGTAGGGCAGCGGGGCCCGGTCGAACTCGGTGGAAATCTGGTAGGCCGAGCGCGAGACCGCGCCGACGGTGATCACCCCGTACAGCCAGACGAGCAGCACGCCCGGCCCGGAGACCAGCTTCGTGCGCCCGCCGGCCGTCCCGGCGTTCGCGTTCGTGTCAGGCACCGGTGCCACCCCAGATGTCGTAGAGCCGTACTTCGAGCACCGCGAGGACGACCGCACCGGCGGCCACCGTCACCGAACCCCACTTGCTGCGTTCGGTCAGCGAGAGCAGCCCGGCGGCCGGAACCGCCGCGAAGGCGCCGACGAGGTACGCCACGAAGAGCACGGTCCCGTCGTGCGGCTCCGCGCCCCCGCCGAGCTTGACCAGCCCGACCACCAGCTGCGCCAGGACCAGCAGCGTGACCACGGCCATCCCGGCGAAGTGCCAGTCCTTGGTCGGCTGGTCCCGCCAGGCGGCGAATCCGCACCAGGCGGCGAGGGCGAGTGCGGCCGCGCCGATGGCGACCGTCAGGGCGTCGAGCATGCTGCGAGGGTATTACGGGTCCGGCGACCCCCTGCGCGCGCCCCGTCCCGGCCCGGCCGCCCCGGACCCCCGGGCCGCGGCGGGGACCGTGGTCTTGACCACAGCGCGGGCCGTCCGGGCGCCGCACCGCGGCGCGCTCGCCACGGCGCCGTCGACGGCTTCGGCGCAGGTCATCAGGCGGGTACCAGGCGGGCATCGGGGTCGCTCCGGGTGGTCCGCGCCGCCGCGCCGCCGCCCGGAAGCATCCGGATGACGGACGATATCCGTCCGCTATCCGGACACCTTTGATCGGTGAAGGGATACGTCTGGTTTACTGGGGCCATGACCACGACGAGCAGCCGCACCCTTGCGACCGAGGCGACGATGACGCCCGGTGCTCGTTGTATGTGTCGAATGCGCGCCTTCTGAGGGCCCCCCTTCCTGAGCCTCGCGCCCCGAAGCGAGACCGGCCGAGTCCGTCCGGACCGTGCCCGCCGTAGCGCCTCCCCGCTGTAGGGCCACCCCGGACACTCCTGCCCCACGCCCGGCGCCGAACCGCCGATTCATCCCGGTTCGTCCCGCATCGCGTCCCCAGACGATTGCCCCGTGCCCGGCCTGCCATGCCGTGCACTCGACAGCGACGGAATTCCTGTGATCACCACATCGGGCCTCACGAAGGTCTACCAGTCCCGTGGCCGCGAGGTCACCGCCCTGGACGGGGTCGACCTCCACGTCCGCGAGGGCGAGGTCTACGGAGTCATCGGCCAGAGCGGCGCCGGAAAGTCCTCCCTCATCCGCTGCGTGAACCTGCTGGAGCGTCCCACCGCCGGCACCGTGAGCGTCGACGGCGTCGACCTCACCGCACTCGCCGGCCGGGGCCGCCGCGCCGGCAAGGAGCTCCGCGAGGCCCGCAGCCGCATCGGCATGGTCTTCCAGCACTTCAACCTGCTGTCCTCGCGCACCGTGCGGGGCAACGTCGAGCTGCCCCTGGAGATCCTCGGGATCTCCGGCCGCGAGCGCTCCCGCAAGGCCCTCGAACTCCTCGACCTCGTCGGCCTCGCCGACAAGGCCGGCTCCTACCCCGGTCAGCTCTCCGGTGGCCAGAAGCAGCGCGTCGGCATCGCCCGCGCCCTGGCCGGCGACCCCAAGGTGCTGCTCTCCGACGAGGCCACCAGCGCCCTGGACCCCGAGACCACGCGCTCGATCCTCCAGCTGCTGCGCGACCTCAACCGGCAGCTCGGCCTCACCGTGCTGCTCATCACGCACGAGATGGACGTGGTCAAGGCCGTCTGCGACTCCGCGGCCCTGATGAAGCGCGGCCGGATCGTCGAATCCGGCACGGTCTCCGAACTGCTGGCCACCCCCGGCTCCGAACTCGCCGACGAGCTCTTCCCGGTCAGCGGCGTCGCCACCGGCGCCGACAGCACGGTGGTCGACGTCACCTTCCACGGCGAGGAAGCCACCCGGCCGGTCATCTCCCAGCTGTCGCGCACCTACAACATCGACATATCGATCCTGGGGGCGGCGATGGACACCGTCGCCGGCCGCCAGGTCGGCCGGATGCGCATCGAACTCCCCGGCCGCTACGAGGACAACGTCGTCCCGGTCGGCTTCCTGCGCGAGCGGGGCCTCCAGGTCGACGTGGTCGACGCCGGGGAACCCGCGGTCCGGGAAGCGTCCGCCCCCGCCGGCACCGTCCCGGCCCAGCTCGTGAAGGACGGCGCCAAGTGACCTGGTCCGAGATGCAGCCCCTGCTCACCCAGGGCACGTACGACACCCTCTACATGGTCCTGTGGTCCACCCTGGTGACCGTACTCGGCGGGCTGCCCACCGGCATCCTGCTCGTCCTCACCGACACCGGCGGCCTGCTGCAGAACCGGGTGGTCAACAAGGTCCTCGGGGCGATCGTGAACGTCGGCCGCTCCATGCCCTTCATCATCCTGCTGATCTTCCTGATCCCGGTGACCACCGCCGTCGTCGGCACCTTCATCGGCCCCACCGCGATGATCGTCCCGCTCGCCATCGGCGCCATCCCCTTCTTCGCCCGGCTCGTCGAGACCTCCGTCCGCGGCGTGGACCACGGACTGGTCGAGGCCGTCGAGTCCATGGGCGGGGGAGTCCCCACCCTCGTCGGCAAGGTGCTCCTGCCGCAGGCACTGCCCTCGCTGGTCGCCGCCGTCACCACCACCGTGATCACCCTGGTCGGCTACTCCGCCATGGCCGGCGCGGTCGGCGGCGAAGGCCTCGGCTCCAAGGCCATCACGTACGGCTTCCAGCGCTTCGAGACCGGCTTCATGGTCGCCACCGTGGTCGTACTGATCGCACTCGTCACGGTGATCCAGCTGCTCGGCGACGGCGTGGTCCGCCTCCTCGCCCGCCGCGGCCGGACAGCCTGACCCGGGGCCCCGGCCCCCACGAACTCCCTTCCCCCACAGCCCGCACTCGTCGTGCTTGGGCGTTGTCCGCACCATCAGGAAAGAGGCACTCTTCGTGCGCAGCTCCATCAAGTCCACCGCCCTCGCCGCCACCACCGCGGCCCTCGCCCTCGGCCTCACCGCCTGCGGCACCTCCTCGGACCCGTCCGCCGCCTCCTCCGGCGGCACGACCGACGAGAGCAAGCCCCTCGTCATCGCGGCCTCCCCGAGCCCGCACGCCGACATCCTGAACTTCGTCAAGGACAAGCTGGCGGCGAAGGAGGGCCTGAAGATCGAGGTCAAGGAGTTCACCGACTACGTCCTGCCCAACACCGCCACCGAGCAGGGCCAGGTCGACGCGAACTTCTTCCAGCACAAGCCGTACCTGGACGACTTCAACAAGAAGAACAGCACCCACATCGTCCCGGTGGTCAACGTCCACCTGGAGCCCCTCGGCCTCTACTCCAAGAAGGCCAAGTCCCTCACGGACATCAAGGCCGGCCAGACCGTGGCCGTCCCGAACGACCCCACCAACGAGGGCCGCGCGCTCCAGCTGCTCGCCGCCAACAAGCTCATCACCCTCAAGGAGGGTGTCGGCACCGCCGCCAAGCTGGCCGACATCACCGACAAGAAGGGCCTGGAGTTCAAGGAGCTGGAGGCCGCCACGGTCCCGCGCGCCCTGAACGACGTCGACGCCGCCGTCATCAACGGCAACTACGCCATCGAGGCGAAGCTGGTGCCCGCCAAGGACGCGCTGGTCCTGGAGAAGGCCGAGGGCAACCCCTACGCCAACCTCCTCGCGGTCAAGGACGGCAAGCAGAACGACCCCCGGATCCAGAAGCTCGCCAAGCTCCTGAACACCGACGAGGTCAAGAAGTTCATCGAGGAGAAGTACCAGGGCTCGGTCATCCCGGCCTTCGGCGCCCCGGCCTCCTGATCCCGGCTCCCGACCGGGGCCTCCCGACAGGGGCCCCGGGCCGCCCCGGCCCCGCACGCCCTCCCCGGGCGGGCGGGGGGGCGGCGCGGCGGGGGGGGGGTCGCGGCCGGGCCTTACCAGGCGTTTCCGGTGGGGGGGTTGGGGGGATCCCGGCTCGGTGGGGGGAGTGGCCGGTGCCGGGGTGTTAACGGCGTTAATGGTGGG
>NZ_JBEXPB010000027.1:0-87238 GCF_040611795.1 Streptomyces sp. NPDC006529
ACGGGGACGTCGCCGAGGGTGCGGTCGTAGTGCGTGTGGGTGGTGCCGTCGGGGTCGGTGACGGTGGCGCCGGGGCGGGCGGTGAGGCGTTCGGCCGCTGCGCGCGCACCGCCGCGGCCTGCCCGCTTCCGGGCAGCCCGGTCCCGCACCCGACCGGCCCGATACTGCATGCTGTGGCTCTACGGCCACGGTCTCAGGCATGGAGCTGCGCATGACAACCACCTTCCCGGACGTCTCCATCAGCACGGACCGGCTGGTGCTGCGCCCCTTCGAGGAAGAGGACGTCAGCGCGCTCACCGCGATGATGAACGACGAGCTCATCACCGCCTGGACCGAGGCCCCGCACCCCTACACCCGCGCCGACGCCCGCCGCTGGGTCACCGAGGACGCCCACCGCGAGCGCACCGAAGGCCGCGGCATCGTCTTCGCCGTCACCGAGTTCCTCACCCACCGCCTGGTCGGCGCCGTGCACGTCCGCCACACCGACTGGCGCTGCCTCAGCGCCGAAGTGGGCTACGCCACCGCACCCTGGGCCCGCGGCGAGGGCTACGCCTGCGAGTCCGTCCTCGCCGTCGCCCAGTGGCTCTTCCGCGACCACGGCTTCGAACGCCTCGAACTGCGCACCGCCGCCGACAACACCGCCGCGCAGCAGGTCGCCCAGAAGATCGGCTGCATCAGCGAGGGCGTGCTGCGCAACGCCTGGATAGTGCGCACCCAGACGCCCGACGGCGGATGGGCCGACACCCGCACCGACCTGCTCGTCTGGGGCCTGGTCCCCGAGGACCTGGACGACCTCGACGTCCTCGACGGCTACGGCGAGTTCCACGCCGTCCCCGAACAGCGCAGCCCCGTCCGCCGGCCCCTCCCGGACCGTGCCTGACCCACCGGCCCCGGCCGCCCCCGCGGCCGCCCGCCGACGCCGCGCCCCCCGATCAGCAGGTAGTCTCACCGTGCCCGCCCACACCGCCGGGCCGCCCCGCACCACGACCCACACCAGGGAGACCGAGGACGATGGCCGACCGGGTCACGGTGATCGGCTGGGACGGCTCGCCCCTGACCGCGGCCGCCCGCTCGGCGCTGTCCGCCGCCACCCTCGTGGCCGGAGCCGGCCACCACCTCGCACTCCCCGAGATCCCGCCCAGCGCCGAACGCATCCGGCTCGGCAGCCTCGGCCTTGCCGCCCGCCGCATCGCGGGCCACCGCGGCACCGCCGTGGTCCTCGCCGACGGCGACCCCGGCTTCTTCGGCGTCGTACGGGCCCTGCGCGCCCCGGAGCACGGCCTCGAAGTGGAAGTCGTCCCGGCCGTCTCCTCCGTGGCCGCCGCCTTCGCCCGCGCGGGCATGCCCTGGGACGACGCCCAGGTCGTCGTCGCCCAGCGCCGCACCCTGCGCCGCGCGGTCAACGTCTGCCGGGCCCACACCAAGGTCGCCGTCCTCACCTCGCCCGGCGCCGGTCCCGCCGAACTCGCCCTGCTGCTCGAAGGAGTCCACCGGACCTTCGTCATCTGCGAGGAACTGGGCACCGACAAGGAGCGCGTCACCGTCCTGACCTCCGACCGGGCCGCCGACCACAGCTGGCGCGACCCGAACGTGGTGATCGTCGTCGGCGGCGGCGGACCCGTCTCCGCCGACCCCGGCTGGCTCATGGGCCGGCCCACCGCGGTCGCCGTGGCCGCCTCGGGGCCCCGCGGCTGGGCCCACCCCGACTTCCCCCCGGACCCCCGGTCGCCGCAGACGCCCGCCCCCGAAGGGGAGTCCGCGCTGCTGCGCGCCGCCCAACTGGCCCGGCTCGGCCCGCGCCCGGGCGACCTCGTGTGGGACATCGGCGCCGGCAGCGGCGCCTTCGCCGTGGACGCGGCCGCCTTCGGCGCGGCCGTCATCGCCGTCGACGCCGACCCCCGCGCCTGCGAACACACCGAGGTCGCCGCCCGCCGGCGCGGTGTACTCCTCCAGGCCGTCGCGGGCCGCGCCCCCCACGTGCTCGACGACCTGCCCGAACCCGACGTCATCCGCATCGGCGGCGGGGGAGTCCCCGTCGTCGAGGCCTGCGCCGACCGCCGTCCCGAACGGATCGTCACCCACGCCTCCACCCGCGACGAGGCGGAGGCCGTCGGCCGCGCCCTGACCGAACGCGGGTACGCCGTCGAATGCGCGCTCCTGCAGTCCGTCGCCATGGACACCCGGACCTGGCACGAACAGGAACGCGCGGTCGTCTTCCTCGTCGCCGCCGAACGCCCTCCCCAGCGCTGAGGAGCCCTGACGGGCCTGCCGGATCCGACGGGTCTGACGGAACGGGCCGCCCCCGACCGGTGCTGACGACCCCTCGGCCCGGTCCGAACACCGCGCTTCCGGGCGCGAACGCCCCCCTCGGCGCGGGCCGGAGCCCCGGGGTAGGCTGGCCGATCGTCGTACTGCCCTGTCACTCCGGGCACAGCGGCACCACAGGACGCCCGACGTGGCGCAGTCCACAACGGACCGTGGCGGTTATGGCCGCCATGGTGGCGAACGGGCGCGACAATGCTTAGTGGTTGTCGGCGGCGTCGTGCCCGAGGGGTTCGTGCCGCACGGCGGCCACGCTCGTTGGTCATACGGGCGCCGGGCGATCGAAGCAGCAACACCGATGGGCGAGGGGTACGCATGACTGACACCGGCCAGGTTCCGGGCGAGGGCCTCCCGGACAACGCGGGCATGGTGGATCAGCACGGCATCCCCGCGCCGGTCCCCACCCCGACCCAGGCTCCGGCGCAGACCCCGGGTCCGCTCCAGGGCACGGGCGGGTACGCGTTCCAGGACCTGATGGACAATCCCGCCGAGGACGACGACCTGCTGCTGATGCCCAGCAACCAGAGCGCGTGGAGCGACCCGCAGGTGGTGCCCCCGGCGCCCGTCTTCCCCGTCGAGGGCGGCTACGCCGACGGCTACTACGAGCCCCCGGCCGGCTTCCCGGAACCCGGCTTCACCGGTACGGGCTTCACCGACCAGGGCTTCGGCGACACCGGGTCCTACACGCACGGCGCCCACGAGGCGGGCGGCCGCGACTCCGGCGCCCTCGACCTCGGCGGACTGCTGCCGCCCCCGTCCGCGCCGGCGCCCGCCGCCGTGGCGGCGCCGGTGACCCCGGCCCGGCGCCCGCTGCACATGGGCCCGCCGGTCCCCGACGCCTCGGGCGGCGTCGTACGCTCCCTCGCCGACCGCGGTCCGGCCGCGCCCGTAGCCCCAGCGCAGGCCGCGCCCGTCGTACCGGCTCCGGCCGCCGCTGTCGCTCCGGAGGCCCCGGCGCCGGTCGCGGCCGAGGTGCCGGCCGCTGCGGAGGCTCCCGTTCCGGCCCAGGTGTCGGACGAGCTTCCGGCCGAGGCGCCGGTCCAGGTCGCCGAAGCCGTGGAAGCCCCGGTCGCGGTACCCGCCCAGGCACAGGCCCCGGAGGCCGCTGCCGAGGCCGTGTCCGCGGCTCCGGTCGAGGTGCCCGCGGTTCCCGCCGAGGCTCCGGCGCCGGTCGAGACGCCGGTCGAGGCACCGGTGGCGTCATCGGTCGTCGAGGCCGAGGCCGAGGCCGGGGCAGAGGCCGAGCCCGGCGTCGCCGCCGCGGATCCGGTGCAGGCTCCGGTCGAGGAGGTGCCCGTCACCGCCGCCGCGCCGGAGGCCGTGGCCGAGGCGCCGGTGGAGGCCGTGGCCGAGGCGGCTGCCGCACCGCTCCCCGAGGCTCCGGCCGAGGTTCAGGCGGAGGCCCCCGCCGGGGAGTCCGCGGAGGTTCCGGTCGAAGCGCCCGCCGAAGCCGTCGCCCCCGCTCAGGTCTTCCAGAGCGCTCCGGTGACCGGCGCCGGCCTCGAATACCTCGACGTCCCGCAGGAGGTCCCGCTCCCCGCGGGCACCCCGTGGACGGCGGAGCCGGTGGCTCCCGCCGCCGCGCAGCCCGAGCCGGTGGCCGTCGTGGCCGAGCCGGTCGCCGAGCCTGCTCCGGCGGCCCCCGCGGCCGTCGCCGAACCCGTCGCCGAGCCCGTCGCGGAGCCGGTGGAAGCGCCGGCCGAGGCCGCCGGGGCGCAGGCAGCGCCCGCGCCCGAGGCCGAGCAGGCCCCGGCCCCCGCCGAGGAAGCCGCCCCGCCCGCCGCGCCCGTCGAGCCGCTCCCCGAGCCGCAGCCCGCCGCTGCCGCCGTCCCCGCCGCCGAGGTTCCGGCTGCCGAAGCCCCGGCCGAGGCCGAGCCGGTGGCCGCCCCCGAGCCCGTACCGGCCGAAGCGGCCGAAGCGGCCGGGGAGGCCGGGGAGAGCGCAGCCACCGAGCCCGCGGCGCCCGCCGAACCGGCCGAGCGCGGCGCCCCGGCGCCCGCCTACGACGACGCCGAGCGCGAAGCGGTCCTGCGCGTCATGCGCGAGCGCCGCGACATCCGCAACGGCTTCCGCACCGACCCGATCCCGCACGAGGTGCTGCTCCGCGTGCTGGAGGCGGCCCACACCGCGCCCAGCGTCGGGCACTCGCAGCCCTGGGACTTCGTCGTCATCCGCTCCGCCGAGACCCGCCGGACGATGCACGAGCTGGCCCAGCGGCAGCGCGAGGCCTACGCGAAGTCGCTGCCCAAGGGCCGGGCGAAGCAGTTCAAGGAACTGAAGATCGAGTCGATCCTCGACACCCCGGTCAACATCGTCGTCACCGCAGACCCCACCCGCGGCGGCCGCCACACCCTCGGCCGGCACACCCAGCCGCAGATGGCCCCGTACTCCTCCGCGCTCGCCGTCGAGAACCTCTGGCTCGCCGCCCGCGCCGAAGGCCTCGGCGTCGGCTGGGTCAGCTTCTTCGACGAGCGCGAGATGGTCCGTACGCTCGGCCTGCCCGAGCACCTGGAGGTCGTGGCCTACCTGTGCGTCGGGTACGTCGACGAGTTCCCCGAGGAGCCCGAGCTGATGCAGGCCGGGTGGTCCAAGCGGCGCCCGCTGTCCTGGGTGGTCCACGAGGAGACGTACGGGCGCCGCGCGCTGCCCGGCGAGGAGCCGCACGACCTGCTCTCCGAGACGGTGGCGAGCATCCGGCCGCTCGACGCGAAGGCGCTCGGCGAGGCCTGGGAGCGGCAGAAGCGCATGACCAAGCCCGCCGGGGCCCTCGGCATGCTCGAAATCATCTCCGCGCAGCTCAGCGGCCTCTCGCGGGTCTGCCCGCCGCCGATCCCGGAGCCGGCCGCGGTCGCGATCTTCGCCGGTGACCACGGCGTGCACGCCCAGGGCGTCACCCCGTGGCCGCAGGAGGTCACGACGCAGATGGTCGCCAACTTCCTGGGCGGCGGTGCGGTCTGCAACGCCTTCGCGAACCAGGTGGGCGCCGAGGTCTGCGTGATCGACGTGGGCGTCGCGGGCGACCTCCCGGCCACCCCGGGGCTGCTCCCGCGCAAGGTCCGGCCCGGCACCGCCGACCTCTCCGTCGGCCCGGCGATGACCCGCGAGGAGGCCGTCGCGGCCATCGAGGTGGGCATCGAGACGGCCCGCGACCTCGTCGCGGCGGGCAACAAGGCGCTGCTCACCGGTGAGATGGGCATCGCGAACACCACGGTGTCCGCGGCCCTCATCTCGGTCTTCACCGGGGTCGACCCGGCCGAGGTCACCGGGCGCGGCACCGGCATCAACGACGAGACGCACGCCCGCAAGGTCGAGGTCGTCCGCCGGGCGCTGGAACTGCACCAGCCGGACCCCTCCGACCCGGTGGGCGTGCTCGCCGCGATCGGCGGCCTGGAGCACGCGGCGATCGTCGGCCTGCTGCTGGGCGGGGCCTCGCTGCGGACGCCGGTCATCCTGGACGGCGTGAGCGCGGGTGCGGCGGCGCTGGTGGCCCGGGCCATTGCGCCGGAGTCGCTGTCCGCGTGCATCGCGGGCCACCGCAGTGCGGAGCCGGGGCACGTGGCCGCCCTGAACACCCTGGGCCTGCGGCCCCTGGTCGACCTGGACCTCCGCCTCGGCGAAGGCACGGGTGCGCTCCTCGCCCTCCCCCTGGTCCAGAGCGCGGCGCGCGCGATGCACGAGGTAGCCACCTTCGACTCAGCGGGCGTCACCGAAAAATAACCCCCGGCCCCCGCCTCAATCACCGGCGAGGCGGGGGCCGACCTGCCCCCGCCGGTCCCCTCCGGGGGCGCCTCAAACGCCGGCGGGGCTGAGCTGGCCGGGCGGCTCCCGCCGGTTCCCTCCGGGGGCGCCTCAAACGCCGGCGGGGCTGAAGGGATGGCGGCCGGAGCCGGTCCTATCCCGCCGCCGAGCGACACACAGCCGACCACCCCCGCCCCAGGGGCGTCCGAGGCACCCGCACCCGCCGACCAGGCCCGCCAAATCCAGCCTCGCCGGCGTTTGAGGCGCCCCCGGAGGGCGCACCGGGCGGCGGCCTCGGCCGGGTCCCGGCCCCACAGCGCGGGTCCGTAGCCCGCACCGGCCGACCAGGGCCGCCAAATCCGGCGGCCCCACCGGCGCCCCGCACCCGCCGACCGGGCCCGCCAAATCCAGCCTCGCCGGCGTTTGAGGCGCCCCCGGAGGGCCTACAGGGCCGCGCCCGGGCGACGGCCGCGGCCGAGTCCGTCAGCCGGGTCCCGGGCGCCCCGGGCCTAACCACGCCCCAGGGGGGGGCCGGGCCGGGGCGCCGCACCAGGGGCCGCCGGCCCCGAGCCGACTCCCTGCCCAAGGGCGCCGCACCCGCCGCTCGGCGGGACGAATCGCCGCGTCCCGGGCACCGGGTGGGGACCCGGGAGCCGCGGGGCCGTCACCCCGCCCCCCGGACCGGCACCCGCCCGCCCCGGCCCGTAACGTTGGCCACGCGATTCGCGCCACCGCCGCCGCGAGATCCGCCCGCACCGGAACCCCCCGCACGAGGAGACCCGCATGGCCGCACACCCCGCCTACCCCGTAGGCCTCCGTCTGGCGGGACGCCGGGTCGTCGTCATCGGCGGCGGCCAGGTCGCGCAGCGCCGCCTCCCCGCGCTCGTCGCCGCCGGCGCCGACGTGCTCCTGATCTCCCCGTCGGCCACCCCCTCCGTGGACGTCATGGCCGAGACCGGCGAGATCCGCTGGGAGCGCCGCCGCTACCAGGAGGGCGACCTTGCGAACACCTGGTACGCCCTGATCGCCACCCGCGACAAGGCCGCCAACGACGCCGCCTCCGCCGAGGCCGAGCGCGAGCGCGTCTGGTGCGTGCGCGCCGACGACGCCGAAGCGGCCACCGCCTGGACCCCGGCCACCGGCCGCAGCGAGGGCGTGACCGTGGCCGTACTGACCGGCACCGACCCCCGCCGCTCCGCCGCCGTGCGCGACGCGATCGTCGAGGGCCTGCGCGACGGCACCCTCGCCGCCCCGGCCCACGGCCGCGCGAAGCGCAACCCCGGCGTGGCCCTGGTCGGCGGCGGCCCCGGCGACCCGGACCTGATCACCGTCCGCGGCCGCCGCCTGCTCGCCGAGGCCGATGTGGTCATCGCCGACCGGCTCGGCCCCCGCGACCTGCTGGACGAGCTCGCCCCGCACGTCGAGGTCATCGACGCGGCGAAGATCCCGTACGGCCGGTTCATGGCCCAGGAGGCCATCAACAACGCGCTGATCGAGCACGCGAAGGCGGGCAAGTCGGTGGTCCGGCTCAAGGGCGGGGACCCGTACGTCTTCGGCCGCGGCATGGAGGAGCTCCAGGCGCTCGCCGAGGCCGGCATCCCCTGCACCGTCGTCCCCGGCATCTCCAGCTCCATCTCGGTGCCCGGCGCGGCCGGCATCCCGGTGACGCACCGCGGGGTTGCCCACGAGTTCACGGTCGTCAGCGGCCACGTCGGACCCGACGACCCGCGCTCGCTGGTCGACTGGGCCTCCCTCGCCAAACTGACCGGCACCCTGGTGATCCTCATGGGCGTCGACAAGATCGGGCTGATCGCCAAAGCCCTGGTCCGCCACGGCCGCTCCGCGGACACCCCGGTCGCGGTCGTCCAGGAGGGCACGACGGCCACCCAGCGCCGCGTGGACGCCACCCTCGCCACCGTGGGCGAGACCGTCCGCGCCCAGGAGGTCCGCCCGCCCGCCGTGATCGTCATCGGCGAGGTCGTGAACGTGGGCCCCTCCGCCTGACCAGGGGCGCCCCGCCGCCCGACCCCGGGCGCCCCTCTCCGGGGGCGCCCACGCCCGTTCCCCCGCACCGCCAAGCCGTTGGCACCACACCCAGGACAAGGCAGTATCACCCTGTGGCTGATCTCATCACCATCGAAGACCCCGACGACCCGCGCCTGCGCGACTACACGGGCCTGACCGACGTCGAACTGCGCCGCCGGCGCGAGCCCGCCGAAGGACTCTTCATCGCCGAAGGCGAGAAGGTCATCCGCCGGGCCAAGGACGCCGGGTTCGAGATGCGCTCCATGCTGCTCTCCGCGAAGTGGGTCGACGTCATGCGCGACGTCATCGACGAGCTGCCCGCCCCGGTGTACGCCGTCAGCCCCGAGCTGGCCGAACGGGTCACCGGCTACCACGTGCACCGCGGCGCCCTCGCCTCCATGCAGCGCAACCAGCTGCCGACCGCCGGTGAACTGCTGGGCGCGGAACCCGGTGGCCGCCGCATCGCGATCTTCGAGGGCTTCGTCGACCACGCCAACCTGGGCGCGGCCTTCCGCAGCGCCGCGGCCCTGGGCATCAGCGCCATCCTGCTGTCCCCGGACTGCGCCGACCCGCTCTACCGACGGGCCATCAAGGTCTCGATGGGGTCCGTCTTCTCCGTCCCGTACGGGCGCCTGACGGACTGGCCCGCCGACCTGGAGCAGGTCCGCGAGGCCGGGTACCGGATCCTCGCCATGACGCCGAGCGAGAAGGCCACCCCGCTGGACCAGGTCCCGCCGGAACGCTTCGCGCAGTCCGCCATCATGCTGGGCTCCGAGGGCCACGGCCTGTCGACCTACGCCCTGCGCGCCGCGGACGAGTGGGTCCGCATCCCCATGGCGGAGGGGATCGACTCGCTGAACGTGGCGGCGGCCTCGGCCGTCGCCTTCTACGCGACCCGCCCCCGAGCCTGACCCCGCCCGCCCCGGGGCCCCAGCACCCCGGGGCTGCGCCTCCCCCAGCGCGGGGGAGGGCCGACGTCAGAGCTTCTGCGCGGCCGCGATCCCCAGCGCCACGATCAGCGTGACCAGCACGAACACGATCAGCCGCTGCCGCATCAGCCGCGGGTCGGGCCGGGAGGGCCGGCGGCCCGTGCCCGTCGTCCGCGGCCCCGTGCGGCCGCCGCCCGTACGCCGCCCGTTCGTGCGCTCGCCCGTACGCCCCGCCGTGGGCCGCGAGGACGGGCCGCCGGGCTCCCGGGGGCCCGAGGGGCGTGCGTGGGAACCGCTGTGCGCGCCGTGCGCCCCGTCCTGCGCGCCGTGCGAGCCGCTCGCGGACGGCGCGTGCGGCGCACCCTGGGGGCGCAGCGCGGGAGTGCCCGCCGTCCGCCGCTCGGTGCGCTGGTCGGCGTACTCGTCCGCGAGGCGGCCCGTCGGCCGCTCGGGCCGGGTGCGCTGGGCGGGCGGCCGCCCGTCCGTGAGTCCCTGGGCCTCCCGCGCCGCGATCTCCTTGAGCCGCATCGACAGCTGGAGCGTGCTCGGCCGGTCTTCCGGGTCCTTGGCCAGGCAGGCCTGCACCAGCGGGGCGAGCGCGTCCGGTACGCCGAGCAGGTGCGCCTCCTCGTGCACCACGCGGTAGAGCATCACCTCGGAACTGCCGTGCCCGAAGGGCGAGTCGGCGGTCGCGGCGTAGGCGAGGGTGGCGCCCAGCGCGAAGACGTCGGTCGCGGGCGTGACGGCGGCGCCGCGCACCTGTTCCGGGGCGAGGAAGCCGGGGGAGCCGACGGCCGTGCCCACGTGCGTGAGGGTGCTCGCACCGGTCGCCCAGGCGATGCCGAAGTCGATGATCCGCGGGCCCTTGGGCGACAGCAGGATGTTCGATGGCTTGAGGTCGCGGTGCACGACCCCCGCCTCGTGGACGGCGACCAGCCCCTCGGACAGCGCGGCGCCGATCGCGGCGATCTGGGCGGCGGTGAGCGGGCCCTCCTCGGCAACCTTGTCGTGCAGCGAGGGTCCGGGGACGTACTGCGTGGCGAACCACGGCCGCTCGGCCTCCAGGTCCGCGGCCACCAGCCGGGCCGTGCACCCGCCGCGGATCCGCCGCGCGGCGGACACCTCGCGGGCGAAGCGCGAACGGAACTCCTGGTCCTCGGCGAGGTCGGGACGGATCACCTTGAGCGCGACCCGCTGACCGCGCCGGTCCGAGCCGAGGTAGACCACTCCCATGCCGCCGGCGCCGAGCCGCCGGTGCAGCCTGAACGAACCGACGACACGCGGGTCCTCCCGCCGGAGCCGCATCATCGCCATGTCCACCCCGCTGACCGGTCGTCCTGTTGACGTGGCACAGCTTACGGACCATCCGGCACCTCCGCTCAGAGGCCGCGCCCTCGCCGGGAGATTCGATTGTCAGTGCGGGGAAGGCCACTTGAGGGAGAATCAGGGGTACGAGCGTAAGGGGTCCGGGGTAACGGCCGTTCCCCCAAACGGCCCTTGGGTCAAGGGCATTGGCGCGCCCCCACCCGGACGCGGCCCCGGCCGCGCCCGGCCGGCGCGGATCCCGTGCGTGCCCGGCGCGCGCCCGCGTGCGACGGGCGGCGGACGTGAGGGAAGTCACCAGCGGTGACGGCCCCGCGGGCGCCCGGGAGCAGGGCCCCACCCACCCCTGGGGGATGACCCCTACACGGAGCGGGCGGTCTCCAACCAGAGGTGTACACGGGGGCCGCCTCAGTCATCCTCCTGGAGGCCCGCGAGGGGTACGAAGGCATGAGGCCAGGAGGGCGACGCCCGCCTAGTGTTGAAGACAAGCGGCGGGTGGCGCACTCGTCCCCCGAGGTCACGAACCCGCCGCTGCCAACCACAGGGAGAGGGCCATGGCGGACTTCGCACGGCACGGACGCAAGGCATTCGCGTTCAACGGCCACGAGTCCGGCACGCGGCACCCGCTGGTCGCCGCGGCGATGGTGCTCCCCCTGGCCGCCCTCCTGGTCTTCCTCTTCGGAGGATGGGACCAGGTGGCGGCGCAAGCGTCGTCCGTGGGCGCGATGCTGGGGCGCTGAGCGGCGCCCCAGGTCCGGGAGAGCGGCCCGGGCCGGGACATCGGCCTTCAGCCCCGTGGGGACGGGGGTGCGGCGGACGGCAGGAGAAGGGTGCTGCCCGTACGACGGAGACGTCGTACGGGCAGCACCCTTTTCCGTACCTGCCGAGCCCCGGAACGCGAAAGCCCCGGCCGTCGAAACGGCCGGGACTTCCATGCGGTGCGCGATACTGGGATTGAACCAGTGACCTCTTCCGTGTCAGGGAAGCGCTCTCCCGCTGAGCTAATCGCGCGGGTTCCGCGGCCGTGAAGCCGCAGTTCACAACTGTACAGCGTGCGCGATACTGGGATTGAACCAGTGACCTCTTCCGTGTCAGGGAAGCGCTCTCCCGCTGAGCTAATCGCGCGGGTGATCCTTGCGGATCCAGTGGACGATACTGGGATTGAACCAGTGACCTCTTCCGTGTCAGGGAAGCGCTCTCCCGCTGAGCTAATCGTCCTTGGAGGTGGAGACGGGATTTGAACCCGTGTAGACGGCTTTGCAGGCCGTTGCCTCGCCTCTCGGCCACTCCACCATGGAGCTGAGCAAGGGTTCTCGGGAAGATCCCCCACTTCGAGCGGACGACGAGACTCGAACTCGCGACATCCACCTTGGCAAGGTGGTGCTCTACCAACTGAGCTACGTCCGCAGGTCACCGTGCTCGCGGCGGGGGTTTCCCCGGCGCTCCCTGGCGACGTGTTGAACTCTAGCGGATTCCCGAGCTAGCTCAAAAACGCGTTTCCGCAGCGTGCTGCCGTCCGATCACCACAGGTCACCACACCGGCGCCGACCCGTCACCGGTCATAGACTCGCAGCCGTGCACGACCTGGCTCCCATGGCCCGCTTCGGCGGCCTCCTCGCATCCGACCTCCGCGACGTCACGAGCGATCCCTCGGCCCTGGACTCCACCGGCTTCTGGGCGGTGTCCGCGGACTTCGAGGGGCGGCTGACCTGCGCGCGCTTCGGTGACATACGCCCCGACCCCGTTCCCGCGCCCGTTCCCGGCGCGTGGCGGGGCCCCGCCGCCGGCGACTGGACGTCGTCACTCGACCGAGCCGCGTACGTCGCCGGCGTACGGCGCATCCGCGAGCACATCGCCGCGGGCGAGGTCTACCAGGCCAACCTGTGCCGCGTGATGTCCGCGCCGCTGGCGGGCCGCGGCCCGGGCGACGGCGCACCCGCCCCGGAGGCCGACGTGGACGCGCTCACCGCGCTGCTCGCCCGCGGCAACCCGGCCCCCTATGCCGGAACGATTCGCCTCCCCGCCCACGGCGTCGAGATCGCCACCGCCTCCCCCGAGCTGTACCTGCGCCGCACCGGCCGCCGGATCGAGTCCGGCCCCATCAAGGGCACCGGCCGCACCGCCGCCGACCTGCTGGAGAAGGACCACGCGGAGAACGTGATGATCGTGGACCTGGTGCGCAACGACCTCGGACGGGTCTGCGCCACCGGCTCCGTCACCGTCCCCGAACTGTGCGCCGTCGAGGAGCACCCGGGCCTGGTGCACCTCGTCTCCACCGTCAGCGGGGACCTCGCCGAGGGCGCGGGCTGGCCCGAACTGCTCGCCGCGACCTTCCCTCCCGGGTCCGTCACCGGCGCCCCCAAGTCCTCCGCCCTGCGGATCATCGAGGCCCTGGAGACCGCCCCGCGCGGCCCCTACTGCGGCGGCATCGGCTGGGTCGACGCCGACCGGGGCACCGCCGAGCTGGCCGTCGGCATCCGCACCTTCTGGATCGACCGCGAGGCCGCCGGCGGCCCCCGCCTGTGCTTCGGCACCGGCGCCGGCATCACCTGGGGCTCCGACCCCCACCGCGAGTGGGCCGAGACCGAACTGAAGGCGGCCCGGCTGCTCGCGGTAGCGTCGGGCACCTACCAGCACATCGGAGGAACCGTTCAGTGAGCACGCCGCACGTGACGCCGCCCGCACCCGCCCCGGCCGCGACGCCGATCTGGCTCGACGGGTCGCTGCGCGACGCCGACAGCGCCACGGTGTCCGTGTTCGACCACGGACTGACGGTCGGCGACGGCGTCTTCGAGACGCTGAAGGCCGAGGGCGGCCGTACGTTCGCCCTCACGCGGCACCTCGACCGGCTGACCCGCTCCGCCCGGGGCCTCGGGCTGCCGGACCCCGACCTCGACGAGGTCCGGCGCGCGTGCGCCGCCGTACTGGACGCGGGCTCCGGCGCGGTCCCCTTCGGGCGGCTGCGGATCACCTACACCGGTGGGCTCTCCCCGCTCGGCTCCGACCGCGGGGACGCCGGACCCACCCTGATCGTCGCGCTGGCCCCGGCCACCCGGCGCCCCGACACCACCGCGGTGATCACCGTCCCCTGGGTGCGCAACGAGCGCAGCGCCGTCGCCGGGCTGAAGACCACCTCGTATGCGGAGAACGTCGTCGCGCTGGCCGCCGCGCACCGGGCGGGCGCCTCCGAAGCCCTCTTCGCCAACACCCTCGGCCGGCTCTGCGAAGGCACGGGCTCCAACGTCTTCGTCGTCCTCGACGGGCGGCTGCACACCCCGCCGCTCGCCTCCGGCTGCCTCGCGGGCATCACCCGCGACCTGGTCGTCGAGTGGACGGGCGCCGAGGAGAGCGACCTCCCCTTCGACGTGCTGGAACGGGCCGAGGAGGTCTTCGTGACCTCCTCGCTGCGCGACGTCCAGGCCGTGCACGCGATCGACGGGCGCCCGCTGACCGCGGCGCCCGGGCCGGTCACGGCCGAGGCCGTACGGATCTTCGAGGAGCGCTCCGGGGCCGACCTCGACCCGTGAGCGCCGTCCCCGCGCCCGATCCGGGGCGGAAACCGGGCTGACTGGGGCGCGTACGGCGGGTAGAAAGGCTCCGATGACCACCACCCTGCGGCCGTCCGCGCCGCTCCAGCACAGTCCGGCGGGGGCGCGCTCGCGCCCGTACGAGATCCGGGTCAACAGCAGACGGGTCGGCGCCCTGCTGCTGACCGCGGCCGAACCCCTGGGTTCCTTCGTCATAGGGAAGATCAACGAGCTGGCCGTGGACGAACCCGACCGCCGCCGCGGCCGGGCCACGGTGGCCGCCCTCGCCGCGGAGGAGGTGCTGCGCTCCTGGGGGTGCCACCGGGTGACCGCCTCCGTCCCCGCGGACTCCGACGGCGGCCTGCGGCTGGCCGAGGCGCTCGGATACCTGCGGACCGGCCGCACCATGGTCAAGGACCTCGCGTCCGCGCCGCCCCCGCTGCCCGCCGGGACCACCGGCCGTCCGCTCACTGCCGCGGAGTACGGTCCCTGGCTGACCGCCGCCACCGACCGGTACGCCGGGAACTGGGAAGCCCGGGGCCTGACACCGGAAGCGGCCCGCGCCAAGTCGGTCGCCGACCACGCCGGCCAGCTGCCCCAGGGACCCGCCACCCCCGGCGTGGACCTCCTCGTCCTGGAAGCGGCCGGGGTGCGCGTCGGGCACATCTGGGTGGGCCGCGTCGACGGGCAGGCCTACGTCTTCGACGTCGAGGTGGACGAGGAACAGCGCGGCCACGGCCACGGCCGCTCCCTCATGCTGCTCGCCGAAGGCGCCGTCCGCGCGGCCGGGCTCGCCACCCTCGGCCTGCACGTCTTCGCGGGCAACACCCCTGCGGAGCGGCTGTACGAATCCCTCGGCTACCGCTACACCGCGGTCAACTTCGCCAAGGACCTCAGGTAGCCGACGGCGCGCGCCGGGGAGGGGGCTCAGGCGGGGTCGGCGAGGAGCCGGTCGGCGATCTCCTCGATCCGCTCGCGCAGCCCCTCCTGGCTCTTGCCGCCGTCCAGCCTCCGGCCGCCGATGACGTACGTCGGCGTACCGGTCACGCCGATCGCCTTGCCCTCGGCCTGGTCGGCGTCGACGATCAGGATGTGCCGGCCGTCGATCAGCGCGACCTCGAACTCCTCGACGTCCAGCGACAGTTCACGGGCGACGTCGAGGAGCAGCGCCTCGCCCCGGGCGGACAGCTCCGCGGTGCGGGCCAGTACCGCCTCGGCGTACGGCCAGCCCCGGCCCTGGGCCACGGCCTCCTCCGCGGCCTGCGCGGCGGCGAAGGCGTGCTTGTGCTTCTCCAGCGGGAAGTGGCGCAGCACGATGTCCAGCCGGTCGCCGTACCGGGCCCGCAGGGCGCGCACGTCGTCGAGGGCGCTGTGGCAGTCGGGACACTGGAGTTCGCACCAGACCTCGAGGGTCACGGGGGAGGGGGAGCCGGCGGGCTGGGAATCGGTCATGCGGACAGTCTCCCAGCCTCCGTGTCCGGCCCCGAACGCGACCTGCGGAGCCCCGGGCCCGCGCGCCCGGGAGCCGGCCGGGACCGTGGGCCCGGCCGGTACCGGCACCTGGGGAGGAGGGGCGACCCGGAGATGTCCCGGAGATCGCCCGGATCCCGCTCCGGCGCATGGCCCCCGCGGCGGTTCCCGGTGCACGATGGAGGGGACGGACCCCCAGCGCTGGAGGAACCCATGCTCGCCGAGACCATCTGCTCCGCGGTGTCCGCGGCGGGCCTGGGCATCGCCGCGCTCACCGCCTACCGCAAGCGCTTCCTGGCGGCGGCGCGGATCACGGCGTACGCGCTGGTCCCGGTGGCCCTGGTGCTGACCGGCCTGGTGGAGTGGGCGTCCGGGATCGCCTTCCGCCCGACGGTCTGGGCCGGCTTCGGCCTGCTGGGCCTCGCCTGGCTGCTCTTCGCGCTGACCCGTGCCGTCGAGCGCCGGCGGCTGGGTGCGCGGGGCGAGCGGCCGGCCGAGGTGGCGGAGGAGGGCCGCTCCCGCCGCGGCGCTCGCGCGGGCCGCTCCGAGGGGCGGGCCGCGGTCGCGCCGACGGCCTCGGCGCCCTCGCTCGGCGCCGGTGCGGGTCCGCAGGCGGCACCCAAGCGCGCGCCCGCCGCGCCCGCGGACGACTTCTCCGACATCGAAGCGATCCTGAAGAAGCACGGAATCTGACCGGAACGCCGAAGAAGCACGGGATCTGACGAACTACCGCGTCATCATTGGCGTGTTGAGGGGCGAACCGGGGCGCACTGCGTCATCATCGCCCCGACATGCCCGACACCTCGACGGGTGAGCCGCCGGTTCCGGTCCCGGCCCTCGTCCCCGCTGCCGCGCCCGCGCCCGATCCGGCGCCCCCGCCCGTTCCGGTTCCCGCCCCCGCTCCCGGCCCCGCCCGGGCTGGCGTGCCCGCCGCGGCGGCCGTGCCGCGCGTACCGCCCGAAGAGGCGCGCGGCTGCCTCTTCGCGCTCTCCCAGCCGCCCCTGATGATCTTCCTAGCGGTGATCGGCACCCTGTTGCTGCTCGCCGCCGTACACGACCTCTTCCTGCTCTGACCCCCCGACCGGCCGGGCGGCCTCGGCATGCCCGGCGGCTTCGGCGTGCTCCGCGCCCGCCTCCTTGCGACGCGCCCGGTACGCCGCCACGTGCAGCCGGTTCCCGCAGGTCCGGCTGTCGCAGTAGCGCCGCGACCGGTTGCGCGAGAGGTCGACGAAGGCGCGCCGGCAGTCCGGGGCCTCGCAGCGGCGCAGCCGCTCCTGTTCGCCGGAGACCACGATGAAGGCGAGCGCCATGCCGCCGTCGGCCGCGAGGTGGTCGCCGACCGAGGCGCCGGGGGCGAAGTAGTGCACGTGCCAGTCGTAGCCGTCGTGGTCGGTCAGCTGGGGCGTGGTGCCCGCCGTCGCCACCAGCTCGTTGATCAGTACGGAGGCCGCACGGGAGTTCGGTGCCGCGAAGATCTGCGCGAACTTGGCGCGGACCGCACGCACGCCGGAGAGGTCGCGGACGCTCAGCTCGCCGACGTCGCTGATGGCGAACTCGTGCACGAAGGCGCGCAGCGCGCCGACGTCCGCCAGCCCGTCCGGCTGGCCGGACTCGGCCGCGGTGTTCACCACGGCGACGACGACGTCCAGCGCGCGCCGGGTGTCGTGGGGGATCTGCACGGGTGCTCCCTGGTGGCCGGGCTTGCGGCGGCGCGGAACGAGGCCGCCGCTGGTCGCCGACTTTAGCCGAGAGGCCCCACGCGCACCGGCGCCGTCCCCGCGGGTGGCTTCCGCGGGAACAGCGCCGGCACGTACGTATGTGGTTGTCCGGCTCGCACCGTCGCCCCGAGTCGGACGGTGTCGAGCGGTGGTAGGCCTGGCTCAGCTTTCGGCCAGGATGTGGGAGAGCTCCTTGTCGAGGTCGAAGTGCCGGTGTTCGGTCCCGGGTGGGACCGCGGCGTCCGTCCGCTTGAGGAACGACTCGAGTGCTCGTGCGGGTGCTTCGAGCAGTGCTTCTCCCTCCGGTGAGCTCAGGGCGATGCATACGACGCCCTGACCGTGGCTGCGGGACGGCCAGACGCGGACGTCGCCGGTACCGGTGGGCCGGTGAAGGCCCTCCGCGAGGAGGTCGCGGGCGAATACCCATTCGACCGTCTCCTCGGCGCCGGTGTGGAAGGTGGCGTGCACGGCGTAGGGATCGGCCGTGTCATACCGCAGGCCCGCGGGTACAGGCAGTGAGGACTCGCTCGACACAACGAGGCGCAGGTGCAGCTCGCAGCTGACCGTGGTGTTCATAAGCGCCAGGGCCTTTCGCTCAGTGTGCGCTCGGGGATTCGCACGTCGGCGAAATCGACATGCCACCTACGGTGCCGTTGTAAACCCCTCTGACCGTTTTGCGGACCTCTGGGTCCCCCGGACGGCGGAGCGAATCGATGATTCAGCCGTCCGTCGGGCGGGCATCACGCGGACCCCGCGCTCCGGTAGATTCGGTCCCATGAATACGGGGAGTAACCGCGAGTCCCATGAGACCGCGAGCAGCGCATCGCCGGAATCCGCCGAATCCACCCCTTCGGACGCGGAGGCGGCGGCTCCGGACGAGGAGCGCCACGTCTCGAAGGCGCCGGCCTTCATCCAGGCCCGCCGCAGCCTGCACCTGAGCTGGCAGGTCGGTGTCTTCGTCGTCGGCCTGGCGGTCATCGCCGCGGGCGTCGCCATGCTGGTCCTGCCCGGCCCGGGGTGGGTCGCGATCTTCGCGGGCCTGTTCATCTGGGCCACCGAGTTCGCGTGGGCCCAGGTCGTGCTGCGCTGGACCAAGCGGAAGGTGTCCGAGGCGGCCCAGAAGGCCCTCGACCCGAAGGTCCGCCGCCGCAACATCATCCTGACCAGCGTCGGCCTCGTCATCGCGGCCGCGCTGATCGGCTTCTACCTGTGGAAGTACGGGCTGGTCCTGCCCTGGAACGTCAAGAAGTAGCGGCGGCGCGGCGGGGAGCGGTGACGCCCGCCGGTGGTCGGAAGCACCGCTGACATGCGGTAATGTTGGCGGTGCGTCCGGGCGATTAGCTCAGTGGGAGAGCACTTCGTTCACACCGAAGGGGTCACTGGTTCGAACCCAGTATCGCCCACCCGGACCAGAGGCCCGGAGACTTCACCGTCTCCGGGCCTCTGGCGTTCCGCCGCTCCGCAGCCCTCAGCTCAGCCTGCCGAGGGCCGCCCGCAGCCGCCGCGCGTCCCGCAACCGCTTCTCGTACGTCGCCCCCACCGCCAGCAGCAGCGCCCCGGCCAGGGCCGGCGGCAGCCAGCGCGGCAGCGCGCCGACCACCTGCAGGACGTACGGCGCCAGCTCGTGCAGGGCCACCAGTCCCAGCGCGACCCCGCCGAGCACCAGCGGGGCCTGCAGCCGCCCCCGTGCCCCGGCCAGGGTCACCGCGAGGGAGCCCAGCCCGAGCAGCAGCGGGCGGGTCCAGTGCGGGTCGGCCCAGACCGCGATCACGCTGGGCAGCAGCGTCGCCGCGAGCCCCGGGCCGTACGCCGTCCAGGACGGGGCCGCCGGATCCCGGCGCCGTCGCAGCCATCCCACCACCAGCGCGGGCACCGTCACCGGCAGCGTGTACGCCTCCGGCACGCTCACCCCGGACGCCGCGAGCCGGACCCAGGTGGCGGCCAGGAACAGCGCCCCGGCCGCCCGGCCCACCGCGCGCCGGTCCTCCCGTACGGCCGCCCCCGCGCACACCGCGCCCGCCAGGCCCAGCACCAGCGCGAGCACGGGCGCGTGCCCCGTCCCCACGGCCTGGACCAGGGCCAAGGCGATCGCCAGGGCCCCGGCAGCGGCTCCGGCCGCCTCCACCGGCACCCGCAGCGCACCCGCCCGCGGTCCGCACGCCGCCGCCGCGGCCGGGACCAGCAGCACCAGCAGCGGCCACTGGCGCACGGGGAGCTCCAGCGCGGCTCCCAGGGCCAGGAGCAGCCCCGTGGCGTACCCGGTGGCCACGACCGCGGCCGCCGCGCGCGGGGCGAGCGGTCCGCGGCCGTACGCCGCCCCGGCGCCGCACAGGACGCCCAGCGCCGTCCAGAGCGCGAAGGTCGCCGTACGTCCGTCCAGCGCGGCCACGGACACGCTCAAGGCCCCCGCGGCCCCGCACGCGCCCGCCGCGATCCGGACCCCGGAGGCGGACGCCGCCGGAAGCAGTCCCAGGGCCGCCGCCAGCGCGGCCGCCGTCACCACCAGCTGGGCGGCGAGCACCGCCGGCACCGGCAGCGCGAAGGCCACCGGCGCCGCGAACAGCGCGGCCCAGGCGGGCACCACCGCCGCGGCGCGCGCCGCCCGGCGCCCGGACACCCGGTCCAGCCACAGCGCCACCCCGGCCGCCACCAGCGCCACGCTCACGCTCTGCGGTCCGCTCCAGTCGAGCTCCGCCCGGGGGCTCCCCGCGGCCCACACGGCGTCCAGCACCGGCGCGGGCGCCACCAGGACGCGCAGCGCCAGCAGGGTCGCCACCAGGCCGCCGACCCCGACGACCGCCACCGCGGCGCCCGCGAGCCCGTACCGCACCCGCTCCGGCAGCGCCGTCACCCGCAGCGCCGCCAGCAGGGGCAGGGACACCAGCACGAAGAACACCGGGCCCCACGCGGAGTCCCGGGGCACCACCAGCGTCTGCGCGGCCAGCACCCACACCAGGCCGCCGGTTCCGGCGAGCAGCGGCGCGAGCTGGTCCTGCCGGATCCGGCAGGCCACTGCCACGAAGGCGGCCCCCGCCGCGACCAGCAGCCCGGCGGCGGACAGCGTGCCGGGCAGCGTGGCGGCGTCGGCCGCCAGGGCCAGCGCGACGCCGACGGCGCCCAGGCCCGCCAGGGCCCCGAACACCCCGGCCAGGATCCGCACGGCGGGCCACACCCGCGGCCGCGCCGCCCCCGCCGGGCCCCGCCACAGGCCGAGCGCCGCGTTCAGCGCGGCCAGTGCCAGCAGGGTCCAGCCGCCCGCCGTCGGGCCGGCGTGCAGGGCGAGCGCGAGGCAGGGCAGCGTCCACTGGGCCGCCGCCAGCGCGAACGGGAGCGGCAGCCGCAGCGTGCGCAGGGCCGTTCCGTACCCGGCCCACAGCGCGGCCAGCGCGGCCGAGGCGCCCGCCAGGTAGGCGGCGGCCGGGACCTCGCCGAGGGCCACCTCGTGCAGCGCGTACACGTCCAGCACCGTCAGCAACAGCCCCACCGCCGCCACCGATTCGGCGGTCGAGGACAGCCCCCGGCGCAGCAGCGGCGCCGGCACCGCGAGCGCCGTCCCGGTCAGCAGGGCCAGCACCACGGCGCGCCCGCCGATCCCGAGGGACCCCCAGCTGACCAGCGTGAAGGCGAGGGCGGCCACCGCGAGCAGCACCGCGCCCAGGACCAGCAGCACGTTCTGCGCCCCCGGCGCCGAGGTCTCGCGCCCGGGACCGGCGGGACCGGTGGGGTACGCGGACGGCCGGCCCGGCGGGGGAGTCCAGGACGGCCCGGCCCCCCGGCCCGGCGCGGGCGGCCCGGCCACGGGCGGCGGGGGCGGCGCGTTCAGCAGCCGGACCAGCCACTCCCGGCGGGCGAGCAGGTGCAGCCGCCTCGCGTCGAGGTGGGTCAGCTCCCGGTCGATGAGCGCCAGCTCCGAGGCGGGCGTCAGCGGATTCTCCATGCTGCGCAGTGTGGCGCCGCTCACGCCCCCGGAACATGGGTGCGCGTACTCAGACGTGTGCTCATTCCCCGAGTGAGTACCCGGGCGCGCTCCGGCAGTTCACACTGGCCCCATGGACTGGAGCCACTACCGCTTCCGCAGCGTCTGGGACCTCGCGGCCCCGCCCGCGCGGGTCTACGCCGTGCTCGAACGCACCGAGGACTACCCCCGCTGGTGGCCCCAGGTCCGCGCGGTGCGGCCGCTCGGCCCGCGCGCCGGGACCAGCCGCGTCCGCTCCTTCCTGCCCTACGAGATGGAGATCACCGCCACCGAGCTGCTGCGCGACCCGGCCGGCGGCGTCCTGGAGGCCGCCCTGTCCGGCGATCTCGAAGGGTGGGCGCGGTGGACCGTACGGCCGCGCGGGCGCGGCACGCGGATCCTGTACGAGCAGGAGGTCGAGGTGCGGCGGCCGCTGATGCGGCGGCTCGCGCTGCCCGGGCGGCCCGTCTTCCGGCTCAACCACGCGCTCATGATGCGGGGCGGACGGCGCGGGCTGGCGGCCCATCTGGCGGGCCGCGCGGAGGCGGTTTGAACGGACGGCCCCGGGGCCTGTATTGTTCAATCCGTTCCCGGGCGATTAGCTCAGCGGGAGAGCACTTCGTTCACACCGAAGGGGTCACTGGTTCGATCCCAGTATCGCCCACCGGGACAGGCCGGTCCGTCGCGAGACGGACCGGCCTTCCGCATGTCAGGGGCCTCGCGCAGCGGCTGCGGGCGGCCCGCGGGCTCACGCGGCGGCGGGCAGGTCCGGGCGCAGCGGCCAGTGCGGATCGACCGGCTCCGGAGTTCCGTTGCGGGCGAACCAGGCCTGGAGCCCGCGCGCCTGCGCCGCGTGCCACACCGCCTGCAGGGTGTGCAGCTCCGCCGGGGACAAGCGCTCCAGCCGCCCGGAGAACCGGCGCCCCACCGCCCGGACGACCTCCAGCGAGGCCATCGCGTCGGCCGCCGCGTCGTGCGCCGCCTCCAGCTCTATCCCGTAGTGCGCACACAGGTCCGTCAGCGTCCGGCGGCCCTTGCGGTAGCGGTCCAGATGCTTGTCCAGCACCCGTGGATCCAGCACGGTCAGCGGCCGGTTGTCCAGGTAGCGGTTCAGCGACGACGCCCGGTGCCGCCGCAACTCCCGGTCCAGCAGCGTCAGGTCGAACGGCGCGTTCATCACCACCACCGGCCGGCCCGCGGACTGCTGCTCCGCGAGGGCCTGGGCTATCTCGTCCACGACCGGCGCCGGCCAACGTCCGTTGCGCTGGAGGTGGTCGTCGGTCAGTCCGTGCACTTCCGTGGCGCCGGGGGGTACCGGAACCCCCGGGTTGACCAGCCACCGGGTGGAACGGGCCCGGCCGCCCGCACACTCCTGCACGACGAGCGCGGCGGACACGATCCGGTCCTGCTCGACGTCCACTCCTGTGGTCTCGGTGTCAAATGCGGCCAGCGGGCCCTCGTACCAGCGCGTCATGGCGAACTCCTCGTCCCCGATGGGCAGATGGGCGCCGACGCCCGTGGCGCGCGGCCCCTGCCCGCATCGGTGATACCCGTGCCGTTTGCCGTGTACGCCGTTTGCGGGGTGCCGGCTGCGGAGACAACTTCCCTGGGGGGCCGCACGGATGAGCGGACGTCACCGCCATGGCACCGCCGTCGCGGCGCGGTTCCCCCGCCTCCACGAGCACAACGCCTCACGCAGAGCCCGAAAGGCATGGGGAGCCATGGCGCTCGCGCATCCCGAACCGGGTGGGGCGCTGCACGGGCGGACCGACCCGGCAACCGTGACCGGACCGCTGCGCGGCACACTCGCCACCACCGCCTGCATGGAGACCCTCCAGGTGGGCTACCTGCACGCCGTCGCCGCCGCGGCCGGCTGCTCCCTCTCCCAGCCCTTTCCGGACAACGGCATCGACTGGCACGTCAGTCACGGCTCGCCCGACCACGTCATCGACGACGAGGTCACCGTCAAGGTGCAGTTGAAGGCCACCTACCAGACCCCGCCCCGCCCGCCCGGACCGACCTTCGCCTTCACCCTGGACAACGAACACCTCGTCAAGCTCGCCCGGACACCGGCCGCGGTGCCCAAGATCCTCGTCGTGATGCTCGTGCCGCGCGAGCGCACGCAGTGGCTGAGCGCCGGGCACGACCGGCTCGACCTGCGGCACTGCTGCTACTGGACCAACCTGGCCGGCCACCCCGTGACCGGCCGGCGCCGGACCACCGTACGGATACCGACCGCGCGGATCTTCGACGACCGGGCGCTGTGCGAGATCATGACCCGGGTCGGGTCGGGAGGGACGCCCTGATGAACTGGCCGAACCTGGAACCGGCGCCGTCGCCCCCGTGCGGGGAGAGCGACGGGACGCAGACCCCGGACCCCGCGCAGGTGGACCCCGCGGTGCTCGCCGCACTCCTGCGGCGGCACGGCTGGCTGCGCCGCGGCGGCGCCACCGGGCGGTACGGGCGCTGGACGCCGCCCGGGCCCGCCGCCGGGACCAGCCTGCTCGTGCCCGAGGACCGGGCCTTCCCCGACTGCGCCGACCTGGTCGAGGAGGCGCTCACCGCGCTGGCGCGCAGCGGGCTGCCCTCGGCGCGCGAGGTGCTGTACGGGCTGAGCGTGCCCAGCGACGAGGTCCGCTGGACCCGGGAGATCCCCGGCGCCGACGGGGTCTACGGGCCCCGGGGCGAGGCGTCCTGGTCGGCCCAGGAACAGCTGCGCACCGCGGCCCGGCAGCTCCTGCTGGCCGGGGCGCTGGCCGACCGGGCCCGGGCCGGCTACCACGGCGCCCGGCACCGCGGCCAGGCCGAACGGGCCCTGGACGGGGTGCTGGTGGGCCCCGCCCCGGGCGGCCGCCGGCTCACCGCGTACGTACCGGTCGACGGCGGACGGGGGCCGGTGACCCGGCTGCACCACGCGCTGCACGCGGCCCGCGAGGCCGTGGACTACCGGCGGGCCACCGGCGGCATGGAGGCCTTCGACGCCGCCGTCGGCGCCGGGGTCAGCCGGGAGCTGGCGGAGGCGCTGATCGCCCTGGTCCGCGGTTCGGAGGGCGCCCGCGTCGCGCTGGCCTGGGCCCCGGCCGCCGGGGTCCCGGCGGGCTGCGCGGCCCGCCCGGAACCGGTGGAGTTCTCCCCGGGGGACCTGCCGGTGCTGCGCGAGGCGGCAGCCCGGTACACCCGGGAGGAGCCCGCCGTGCCGGTGCGGATCGCGGGGGCGGTGGTCGGGATGCGGCGTTCGGGGCCGGGGGGCGGGGGCACGGTCCGGCTGCGGGTGCTGTCGGGCGCGGAGGTCCCGTACGTCCGGACCGCGCTCGACGAGGAGGCGTACCGGGTGGCGGGCCACGCCCACCTGGCGGGGCTGCCGGTCCGGCTCAGCGGCCGGCTCCAGCGGCGCGGCGGCTTCCGGCGGCTGACGGACGCGGCGGAGGTGACCCCGGTCCGGCTGGACGAGGTCGAGCGCGACCGGCTGATGAAGTCCCTGTACGCGGACTTCCCGGCCGCGGACGGCCTGCCCTTCGTCGACCCGGAAGGGGATCCGCAGGACGCGGACCCGGACGCGGGGGCGGAGGGCTGAGGACGGTCCCTACGGACGCGGCCGGCGCGTGAAGGACGCCATCACCAGGCCCGGGACCGGCGAGAAGTCCGCGCCCCGGACGAAGCCCATGCGGGGGTAGAGGGCCATGGCGGGGGCGTTCGCGGCGCCGGTGGTGACCCGCACGACGCGGTGGGGCAGCAGGTCGTCCAGCAGGTGCCGCAGCAGCAGCGAGCCGACCCCGCGGCGGAACCAGGCGGGGTCCACGCACAGCCGGTCGATGGAGACCACCTGCTCGTCCTCCCGTTCCGGCTCCTCCCAGGCGAGGAACCCGGCGGGATCGCCTGCCTCGGACACCGCGCCGAGCCAGTTCAGCGGCCGGGCCCGCAGGTCGGCCAGGCTCTCGCGCAGCGCCGGGATGCCGTCGAAGCCGATCAGCTCGGCTTCCACGGTGTAGGCGGCCAGGCCGATCCGGTGCACCGCCGCGGCGGTCGCGTCGTCGGCGAGGTCCAGCGGGCGGATGTGCGGGGCAGCGGCGGGCGGGGTGTCGGTCACCCGCCCACCGTACGTCGGCCGCGGGGCCGGGGAAGGGGCGGCCGGGGGAGGGGCACGTTAACCGTTTAGCGGCTGAGCGGTCCGGCTCGGTACGATTCAGACGCGCAGTGTTCGCTCGCGCACCCCCTGAGTCAGGAGAGACCGGTGTCAGACGTCCGTGTGATCATCCAACGCGATTCCGAGCGGGACGAGCGCGTGGTGGCCACGGGCACTACGGCGGCCGACCTCTTCCCCGGTGAGCGCACCGTCGTCGCGGCCCGCGTCGCGGGTGAGCTGAAGGACCTGTCGTACGAGGTCCGGGACGGCGAGACCGTCGAACCGGTGGAGATCTCCTCCGAGGACGGCCTGAACATCCTGCGCCACTCGACCGCGCACGTCATGGCGCAGGCCGTGCAGGAACTCTTCCCCGAGGCCAAGCTGGGCATCGGGCCGCCGGTCCGGGACGGCTTCTACTACGACTTCGACGTCGAGAAGCCCTTCACTCCCGAGGACCTCAAGGCCGTCGAGAAGAAGATGCAGGAGATCCAGAAGCGCGGTCAGCGCTTCTCCCGCCGCGTCGTCACCGACGAGGCGGCCCGCGAGGAGCTGGCGCACGAGCCGTACAAGCTGGAGCTGATCGGGCTCAAGGGCTCGGCCGCGACCTCGGACGACGGCGCGGACGTCGAGGTGGGCGGCGGCGAGCTGACCATCTACGACAACCTCGACGCCAAGACCGGCGACCTGTGCTGGTCGGACCTGTGCCGCGGCCCGCACCTGCCGACCACCCGCAACATCCCGGCGTTCAAGCTCATGCGCAACGCCGCCGCCTACTGGCGCGGCAGCGAGAAGAACCCGATGCTCCAGCGCATCTACGGCACCGCGTGGCCGTCGAAGGACGAGCTGAAGGCCCACCTCGACTTCCTCGCCGAGGCCGAGAAGCGCGACCACCGCAAGCTCGGCGTCGAGCTGGACCTCTTCTCCGTCCAGGACGAGATCGGCTCCGGCCTCGCCGTCTTCCACCCGCGCGGCGGCACCATCCGCCGTGTGATGGAGGACTACTCGCGAAAGCGGCACGAGGAAGAGGGCTACGAGTTCGTCTACACCCCGCACGCCACCAAGGGCGCCCTCTTCGAGAAGAGCGGCCACCTGGACTGGTACGCGGACGGCATGTACCCCCCCATGCAGCTCGATGGTGGTACCGACTACTACCTCAAGCCCATGAACTGCCCGATGCACAACCTGATCTTCGATGCGCGCGGCCGGTCCTACCGCGAACTGCCGCTGCGCCTCTTCGAGTTCGGCACCGTGTACCGGTACGAGAAGTCGGGCGTCGTGCACGGCCTGACCCGCTCGCGCGGTTTCACCCAGGACGACGCGCACATCTACTGCACCAAGGAGCAGATGGCGGAGGAGCTCGACCGCACGCTCACCTTCGTGCTGAACCTGCTCCGCGACTACGGTCTGACCGACTTCTACCTGGAGCTCTCCACCAAGGACCCGGAGAAGTTCGTCGGCTCGGACGAGGTCTGGGAAGAGGCCACCGAGACGCTGCGGCAGGTCGCCGAGAAGCAGGGCCTGCCCCTGGTCCCGGACCCGGGCGGCGCCGCGTTCTACGGCCCGAAGATCTCGGTCCAGTGCCGTGACGCCATCGGCCGGACCTGGCAGATGTCGACCGTGCAGCTCGACTTCAACCTGCCGGAGCGCTTCAACCTGGAGTACACCGGCCCCGACGGCACCAAGCAGCGGCCGGTCATGATCCACCGCGCCCTGTTCGGTTCCATCGAGCGCTTCTTCGCGGTGCTGCTGGAGCACTACGCGGGCGTCATGCCGCCGTGGCTGGCCCCGGTGCAGGCGGTCGGCATCCCGATCGGCGACGCGCACATCGAGTACCTCCAGGAGTTCGCCGCCGAGGCGAAGAAGAAGGGCCTGCGGGTCGAGGTGGACGCCTCCTCCGACCGGATGCAGAAGAAGATCAGGAACCAGCAGAAGCTCAAGGTTCCGTTCATGATCATCGTGGGTGACGAGGACATGGCGGCCGGTACGGTCTCCTTCCGCTACCGCGACGGCTCCCAGGAGAACGGCGTGCCCAAGGCCGACGCCCTGGCGAAGCTGGTCAAGGTCGTCGAGGACCGCGTCCAGGTCTGAGCCCGCGCCCGACGGGTACGGGGCCGGGCCTGATGGGTGCGGGGCCGGACCTGACGGTACGGACGGGGCCCCCGGGAAGTGATCGCTTCCCGGGGGCCTTCCTCGTTCCCGCGGGCAAGGTCATATGCTGCATCCCATGACGAGTGAGCCGGAGCAGCAGATCGGTGTGGGCACGCAGGACGCGTTCCAGCGGCTGTGGACGCCCCACCGGATGGCGTACATCCAGGGGGAGAACAAGCCGACCGGCCCGGAGGCCGGGGACGGCTGTCCCTTCTGCGGGATTCCGGAGATGTCCGACCAGGACGGTCTGATCGTCGCCCGCGGCCGGCACGTCTACGCCGTGCTCAACCTCTACCCGTACAACGGCGGGCACCTCATGGTCGTCCCCTACCGGCACGTCGCCGACTACACCGAGCTGGACGGCCCCGAGACCGCGGAGCTGGCGGACCTCACCAAGCGGGCCATGGCCGCGCTGCGCAAGGCCTCCGGAGCGCACGGCTTCAACATCGGGATGAACCAGGGCGCCGCGGCCGGAGCCGGCATCGCCGCGCACCTGCACCAGCACATCGTGCCCCGCTGGGGCGGCGACACGAACTTCATGCCGGTGGTCGGACACACCAAGGTGCTGCCGCAACTCCTCGCCGACACCCGGCAGATGCTCGCCGACTCCTGGCCCGTCGACTGAGACGCTCCGGGGGCCGTTGTCAGTGGGCGGCGCTACGGTCGGCGCATGAGAGCTACCGCGACCTTCACCGTCACCTCGTTCGTCCCGACCGGGCTGGAGCCCGCGCCAAGCGTGGCCACCGGGCTGCCGGTCGGTGTGGCCACCATGGAGAAGCGGGTCGAGGGAGAGGCCTCGGGGCGCTCGTCGACCCTGTTCACCGCCGCCTTCGACCAGGCGACCGGCACCGGTACGTACGTCGCCATGGAATCCTTCGAAGGGTCCCTGCACGGGCGCGAGGGCTCCTTCAACTTCGTGCACTCGGCCACCACGACCGGCAGTGACCGCACCGCGGAGTTCTTCACCATCGTGCCCTCCAGCGGAACCGGCGAGCTGACCGGGATCACCGGCGCCGGCGGGCTGGCCGTCGACCCGGACGGCACCCACCGCCTCTGGTTCGACTACCAGCTGGGTCAGCCCGCGCCGCGTCCCCGCGTCAGCTCGTCAGGATGACCAGCTGACGGGTCGCGCGGGTCATCGCGACGTAGCGGTCGACGGCTCCCTCGATGCCCGCGCCGAAGGTCTCGGGGTCGATCAGGACGACCAGGTCGAATTCGAGCCCCTTCGACAGCTCCGGCGTCAGGGACCGGATCCGTGACGTGCCGCGGTCGGCCGTGGCGGCGCCGTCGGCGCTGATCACGCAGGCGGTGCCCTCGGCGTACTCGGCCAGCCAGCCGTCGAGCACCGCGTCCAGGTCCGCGACGGATCCGTGCACGACGGGAAGGCCGCTGCTGCGGATCGAGGTCGGCACGTTGGCGTCCGGCAGCGCGGCCCGGATGGCCGGTTCCGCTTCCGCCATGACCTCCTCGGGCGTCCGGTAGTTGACGCTCAGGGACGCCACGCTGATCCGGCCCAGCCCGGCGCGCTCCAGCCGCTCCCGCCACGACTCGGTGAAACCGTGCCGGGCCTGGGCGTGGTCCCCGACGATGGTGAAGCTCCGGGACGGGCAGCGCAGCAGCAGCATCTGCCACTCGGCGTCGGTCAGTTCCTGCGCCTCGTCCACGACGACGTGCGCGAACGGTCCGGCGAGCAGGTCGGGTTCGGCGGTGGCCAGGGCGCTCTCGTCGATCAGCGTGTCCTGGAGGTCCCGCCCGTGCAGCATCCCGAGAGCGCCCTCGCTCTCGTCGATCACGGTGTTCTGCAGCAGGCTGTCGATGGCCTCGGCCCGGCGCGCGCGCTCCGCGGCGACGGCGGCTTCGTTGCGGCGCCTGCGCCGGGAGGCCTCGGGGTCGCCGAGCCGCTGGCGCGCCGCGTCCAGGAACGGCAGGTCGGACACCGTCCAGGCCCGGGCGTCCGCGCGCCGCAGCCGGCGTACGTCCTCCGGGGCGAGCCAGGGCGCGCAGCGGCGCAGGTACGCCGGCACCGACCAGAGGTCGGCGACCAGCTCGGCCGGGTCGAGCATCGGCCACGCCCGCTCCAGGGTCCCGATGAGGTCCCGGTCCTGGAGGAGCGAGCGCCGCAGGAGGTGGGGCGCGGCCCCGCTGTCGTCCTTGTCCGCCAGGATCGTGAGCAGCTCCTCCAGGATCTGTTCGCGCGCCTCGTTGTGCGGGGTGCCGGGCTCGACCGCGTCGAAGGCGGCCGCCCAGTCCTCGGGGCCGAGCCACAGGTCGGACCAGTGGGTCGAGACGGTCGTTCCCTCGGTGGGCGGCTCCTCGTAGAGGCGGACGGCCGGTTCGACCGCCTTCACCAGGTCGGCCGACGCCTTCAGGCGGGCCACCTCCGGGTCGCTCTCGGCCGTCGCCGCCGCTCCCTCGGGGACGAGGTCGCGCAGGGTGCAGGTCCGCACGCCCTCCTCGCCGAGGCTGGGCAGGACGTCGGCGACGTACGCCAGGTAGGGCTGGTGCGGGCCGACGAAGAGGACGCCGCCGCGGCGGTGCCCGAGGCGGGGGTCGGAGTAGAGGAGGTAGGCGGAGCGGTGCAGGGCGACGACGGTCTTGCCGGTGCCGGGGCCGCCGTCGACGACGAGGGCACCGCGGGAGCCCGCCCGGATGATCTCGTCCTGGTCCGCCTGGAGGGTGGCGAGCACGTCGCGCATCCGCTCCGAACGGTGGCCGCCCAGACCGGCGATGAACGCCGACTGGTCGTCGAGCGCGGCGTGCCCTTCGAGGCCCTCGGCGGTGAACACCTCGTCCCAGTAGTCGCTGATCCGGCCGCGGGTCCAGCGGTAGCGGCGGCGGCTCGCCAGCCCCATCGGGTTGCCGTGGGTGGCGGCGAAGAACGGCTCGGCCGCGGGGGAGCGCCAGTCGAGCAGCAGCCGGCGGCCCTCGGCGTCGGTGAGGCCGAGGCGGCCGATGTAGACGGGTTCGGAGCGGTCCGCCGGGACGATGCGGCCCAGGCACAGGTCGAGGCCGAAGCGGCGCAGGGTGCGCAGGCGGGAGGTGAGGCGGTGGATCTCCGCGTCCCGGTCCATCGCCGCCCGGCCGATGCCGCCGGGGGCCTTGCGCGCGGCCGAGAGCAGGCCGGACAGCTCGGCGATGGTCTGTTCCAGGCTCGCCGAGAGGGCGGCGAAGTGCCGTTCGTCGCCGCCGGTCAACTCGGGGTCGGCCTTGGGAGCGAGGTGGCCGGGCAGGTCGAACGCACGGGTGGTCAGGGGCATATGCGGACGCACGTGGTGAATCTCCCAATTCAGCAGGATCTGGCCTCGGCCCGCGATTCTGCCCCAGCACGGGGGCCTTGCCGCAAGCCCCCCGGTGCGCTATAAGTTAGGAGTGGCAAGGAGTGCTTTCACCTCCTTGCCATTTCGTTTTTCCGCTGTCTGCCCTCAGCGCATGCCGCGCCGCCCCGACCCGGGGTGCCGGATCGGGGCGGCGCGAGGCGGCCGTGGGTGCGGATGTCAGGCGTCGTAGACGTCGGCCTTGCGCGGTGCGGGGTCCTGGACCATGCCGCTGACGATCATCGAGCGGTTGGCGAAGCGCTCCGTGTCCACGCCGTTCTCGTCCAGTACGCGCATGGCGGCCGCGTGCACCGCGCGCAGCACCGGCGTGGCCGTGCGCATCGCGTCGTCCGCCATGAAGCGGTGGCGCCACATCGAACCCGCCCACACGTGCCGGACGCCGAACGGCTCGGGCAGGACCAGCTTGCCGCCCAGGTAGTCGAGCAGCGGCGGGTACCAGCCGAAGGAGGCGCGGACGGCGAGGCGCACCACCTCCGAGGCGTCCACCAGAGCGTGCGTGCGCTCCACGGTCTCCCAGAACCGGACGGTCTTGGCCACCTCGGTGGTCTTGGGAGCCGACTTGGTGGTGAACAGGCCGTGCACCGGGCCGAGCGAATGGGCGGTGACGTCCACGCGCAGGGTCTTGTAGAGCACGGTGACGGTGACCATCATCGTGATCACCAACTGCCCGTCCCACAGCGGCCACTGGACGCCGAGGTAGTGCCGGTTGCCCGCGCCGAACTGCTGCTCGTTGCAGATCCGGGTGATCTCGTGCTGCTTGATGAGGAAGGCGTCGACGGTGTCGCCGGAGGGGCGGGCCACCTCCTTGGCGCCCTCGCCGACCGGGGTGACGATCCAGTGGGTGAGGGAGGGCGCCGGGAAGCCGCCGGTGTGCAGGGGGCCCCGCTCCAGCATGCGCAGCTGGTCGTGGATCGCCCGGATCACGTCCCAGCTGCGGAAGGGGTGGATCTCGGCACCCTCGGTCTTCGGGGCGAGGTCCTCGGCCAGCTGCCAGCTGCCCCACCGGGTGCCCATGCCGAGGATGCCCTTGGGGCCGGCGTAGAAGACGGAGTTGCTGCGGCCCTCGGCGGTCAGCTTCGCGAGCTGGTGGCGCAGGTCCTCGCGGGACTTCTCGTCGGGGTTGCCGGGAACCGCCTCCGGGATCTTGGCGCCGACGGCGGCCCCGCCCAGCAGGCCGTCCCAGCGGGCGCGCATGTCCTTGGCGGACGCTTCGGCGATGCGGGAGGCCAGCAGCCAGCCCGCGGCGGGCGCGATGATCATCGCGCGCAGGTAGAGGCCCCAGAACCCGCTGAAGGGCAGCCGGAACATCAGCACGGCCAGGACGAGCGCGACGAAGACGAGGAGCGCGGTGCCCACCCAGGAGCGCTTGCCGTCGCCGCCGAGGGACTTGCGCAGCTGGAACAGGCCCAGCCACAGCAGCAGTCCGGGCAGGAAGGGCAGCCCGCAGGCCAGCATGATCAGACGGAGCTTGCCGTCGCGCTCCTTGCGCAGGCGCGAGGCGGCCAGGCAGTGCTCGACCACCGTCTGCGGGTCGGCCCCGAAGGACTGGATCAGCGGTTTGCGGCCCGCTCCGAGCATGCGGGTCTCGACGGCGCGGCAGAACGCCTCGCCGAAATTCGGCTCGAAGAGGGACAGCTTGCCCTTCTTCACCGTGGACTCGTAGTGCTCGTTGTTCGCTTTGAGTATCTCGTCGGGTTTGCCGTCGCGGTAGGCGGCGGACGCCAGCGCGTTGGTCGCCGCGGTCTGGCCGCCACCGCCCTGGAGGGGTACCTGCGCCCCCGGCCTGAAGTCGAAACCGTCGTCCGCCACCGCTGCCCCCATCGCTGTGCCCTCGTGCCGTGCCCGGAGTCCCGCCACCGGCGCGCTGCCGTCCGGTGTCCCGCTTACCTGGTGTTCTGCCCCGCCCCACCGAGCCTGAAAGAGCCTAGCGAGGGTCATCCCCCGATGGTCATGGGACAGGGAAATACCGCCCACCGCAAGCGGGTTGGATGGGCGGCATCCCGGGCGTTATGTGAATCAGCTTCCCTTCTCCCCCTGTTCGCGCATCTTGTCCGCGAGCTGCGGCGGCATCGGCTCGTGGCGGGCGTACGTACGGCTGAAGCCGCCGGTGCCGTGGGAGACCGAGCGCAGCTCCACGGCGTAGCGGCCGATCTCGATCTCCGGGATCTCCGCGCGGACCAACGAGCGCCCAGGGCCCGCCGGTTCGGTGCCGACGACCCGGCCGCGGCGTCCGGCGAGGTCGTTCATGACCGGGCCGACGTAGGCGTCGGGGACCGAGACGGTCAGTTCGGCGACGGGTTCGAGGAGGTGGACGGGGGCGTCCGCGGCCGCCTCGCGCAGGGCGAGGGCGCCCGCGGTCTGGAAGGCCGCGTCCGAGGAGTCCACGGAGTGCGCCTTGCCGTCGCGCAGCGTGATCCGTACGTCGACCAGCGGGTACCCGGCGGCCACCCCGCGGGACGCCTGGGCCCGTACGCCCTTCTCGACGGACGGGATGAACTGGCGCGGGACCGACCCGCCGACGACCTTGTCCACGAACTCGATGCCGCTGCCCACCGGGAGCGGCTCGACCTCGATCTCGCAGATCGCGAACTGGCCGTGCCCGCCGGACTGTTTGACGTGCCGGCCGCGGCCGGTGGCCTTGGCGCCGAAGGTCTCGCGCAGGGCCACCCGGTGCGGCACGGCGTCGACCCGGACGCCGTAGCGGCTGCGCAGCCGTTCGAGGGCGACCTCCTGGTGCGCCTCGCCCAGGCACCACAGGACCAGCTGGTGGGTGTCCGGGTTCTGCTCCAGGCGCATGGTGGGGTCCTCGGCGACGAGCCGGGCGAGCCCCTGGGAGAGCTTGTCCTCATCCGCCTTGCCGTGCGCCTCGATGGCGAGCGGGAGCAGCGGGTCGGGCATCGCCCAGGGCTCCATCAGGAGGGGGCGCGCCTTCGCGGAGAGGGTGTCGCCGGTTTCGGCGTGCGTGAGTTTGGCCACGCAGGCCAGGTCGCCCGCGATGCAGTGGGGCAGGGTGCGCTGCTGCTTGCCGAAGGGGGCGGTGAGCGTGCCGACGCGCTCGTCGGCCTCGTGCAGATCGCGGGGGGCGGCCCCGTCGCGGCCGGGGAAGTGGCCGCAGACGTGCAGGGTGTCCTCGGGGCGCAGGGTGCCGGAGAAGACCCGGACGAGGGAGACCCGGCCGACATAGGGGTCGGAGGAGGTTTTGACCACCTCGGCGAGGAGCGGGCCGTCCGGGTCGCAGGTGAGGGCGGGCAGCGGGGCGCCGCCCGGGTCGGTGACGGCGGGGGCGGGGCGTTCGAGGGGGGTGGGGAAGCCGCCGGTGATCAGTTCGAGGAGTTCGACCGTACCGAGGCCCTGGCGGGCGCCGTCGGCGGCGGGCGCGGCCATCAGGACGGGATGGAAGGTGCCGCGGGCGACGGCGCGCTCCAGGTCGTCGACGAGGGTCTTGACGTCGATCTCCTCACCGCCGAGGTAGCGGTCCATGAGGGTCTCGTCCTCGCTCTCGGCGATGATCCCCTCGATCAGGCGGGCCCGGGCGCCGGTGATCAGGTCCAGCTCGGCCGGATCGGGGTCGCGCTCCACGCGCTCGCCGGAGGTGTAGTCGTACACGCGCCGGGAGAGCAGCCCCAGCAGTCCGGCGACGGGGGCGTGGCCGTCGGGTCCGGCGGGCCCGTGCAGCGGCAGGTACAGGGGGACGACGGCGTCGGGGTCGTCGGCGCCGAAGGTCTCGCCGCAGACGGCGGCCATCCGGTCGTAGTCGGCGCGGGCGGCCTCCAGGTGGGTGACGACGATGGCGCGGGGCATCCCGACGGCCGCGCACTCGTCCCAGACCATCCGGGTCGCGCCGGACAGCCCCGCGCCGTCGGCGCCGTCCCCGGCGGACTCCCCGGCCGAGACGACGAAGAGGGCCGCGTCCGCCGCGCGCAGACCGGCCCTGAGTTCTCCGACGAAGTCGGCGTATCCGGGGGTGTCCAAGATGTTGATCTTGATGCCGTCCCAGGCGACGGGGACGAGCGAGAGCTGGACCGAGCGCTGGCGCCGGTGCTCGATCTCGTCGTAGTCGGAGACGGTCGCGCCGTCCTCGACCCGGCCCGCCCGGCCGACCGCCCCGGCGGTCAGGGCGAGGGCTTCGGCCAGCGTGGTCTTGCCCGCTCCACTGTGGCCGACCAGCACCACGTTGCGTATCGACGAGGGGCGGTCGGCCGTCAGTGCCCTGCCGGCGGCCCCGGACTGCTGCGTCTTGTCACCCATGGTTCTCGTGCCTCCCGGTAGAACGGCGAGGTGGGGTCCTTCGAGCTTTGCACCGGCGTCACACCGCGTCCATACGTCGTGTCCGGCCACGGTCGGCGACGTTCGGCCACCGGCTCCGGTGGCGCGATCCGGGTATTGCACGGGCCCCTCGGTGGGTGCGCGGCGGTGCGGGCCCCGGGCGCTGGCTACGATGGGCCAGCCGGTGGCCGTGGTGGCCGTGCGGCCCAGCGACCCCCTGGGAAGGCCATGCTGAACAAGTACGCGCGTGCATTCTTTACGCGTGTCCTCACACCGTTCGCCGCGTTTCTGCTCCGTCGGGGGGTGAGCCCGGACGCGGTCACCCTGATCGGCACGGCCGGAGTGATGGCCGGAGCGCTGGTCTTCTTCCCACGGGGAGAGTTCTTCTGGGGCACGATCACGATCACCCTCTTCGTGTTCTCCGACCTGGTCGACGGGAACATGGCGCGGCAGGCCGGAGTCTCCAGCCGGTGGGGCGCGTTCCTGGACTCGACGCTGGACCGGGTGGCGGACGCCGCGATCTTCGGCGGGCTGGCGCTCTGGTACGCCGGTTCGGGCCACGACACCATGCTCTGCGCCGTCGCCATCTTCTGCCTGGCGAGCGGCCAGGTCGTCTCGTACACCAAGGCCCGGGGCGAGGCGATCGGCCTGCCGGTGGCCGTCAACGGGCTCATCGAGCGCGCCGAGCGCCTGGTGATCACGCTGGTCGCGGCCGGCCTGTCGGGCCTGGAGACCTTCGGCGTGCCCTCGTGGATCGGGGTGCTGCTGCCGGTCGCGCTCTGGGTGGTGGCCGTCGGTTCGCTGGTGACGCTGATCCAGCGGGTGGTGACCGTGCGCCGCGAGGCGGCGGAGGCCGACGCGGCCGCGGCCGCCGCCGACGGCGGCGCACTCTGATGGGCGCGCTGACGGACAAGCTGACCGACGCGGCCTTCGGGCTCGGCTGGGCCGGGGTGAAGAAGCTGCCCGAACCGGCGGCGGCGGCACTCGGCCGCACGATCGCGGACCGCGCCTGGAAGCGGCACGGCAAGAGCGTGCGCCGGCTGGAGGCGAACCTGGCCCGCGTCGTGCCCGGGGCCCCACCGGAGCGGCTGCGGGAGCTGTCCCGGGCGGGCATGCGCTCGTACATGCGCTACTGGATGGAGTCCTTCCGGCTGCCCGCGATGGACAAGGCCCGCTTCGGCGAGGACGTCCGGCTGAGCGACGAGCAGATCCTGCTCGACGGCATGGCCGCCGGCCGCGGGGTGATCGTCGCCCTGCCGCACCTGGCCAACTGGGACCTCGCCGGGGCCTGGGCCACCGCCCACCACGGCATCCCCTTCACCACCGTCGCGGAGCGGCTCAAGCCGGAGAGCCTGTACGACCGGTTCGTGGCCTACCGCGAGAGCCTCGGCATGGAGGTGCTGCCGCACAGCGGTGGCGCCGCCTTCGGCATCCTCGCCCGCAGGCTGCGCTCCGGCGGACTGGTCTGCCTGGTCGCCGACCGCGACCTGTCCGCCTCCGGCGTCGAGGTGGACTTCTTCGGCGCCACGGCGCGGATGCCCGCCGGACCGGCCCTGCTCGCCCAGCAGACCGGGGCCCTGCTGGTGCCGGCGACGCTCTGGTACGAGGACGCGCCGCTGATGCGGGGCCGCTTCCACCCGCCGGTGCCGGTGCCCGAGAGCGGGACCCGGGACGAGAAGACGGCCGCGATGACGCAGGCGGTGGCCGACGCCTTCGCCGCCGGGATCGCGGAGCACCCGCAGGACTGGCACATGCTCCAGCGGCTGTGGCTGGACGACCTGGAACCGCGGACGGCGGCCGCTCCTGCTTCGGCTTCGGCTTCGGCTGAGCCGCCGGGGCAGCCGGTGCGTTCCGCGGACCGCGGGGAGGGCACCGGATGAAGATCGGCATCGTGTGCCCGTACTCCTGGGACGTCCCCGGCGGCGTCCAGTTCCACATCCGCGACCTGGCGGAGCACCTGATCGGCCGCGGCCACCAGGTGTCGGTGCTCGCCCCCGCGGAGGAGGACACTCCACTGCCGCCCTACGTCGTCTCGGCGGGCCGCGCGGTGCCGGTGCCCTACAACGGCTCGGTGGCCCGGCTGAACTTCGGGTTCCTCTCGGCCGCGCGGGTGCGCCGCTGGCTGCACGACGGCACCTTCGACGTGATCCACATCCACGAGCCGACCTCGCCGTCGCTCGGCCTGCTCGCGTGCTGGGCGGCCCAGGGCCCGATCGTGGCCACCTTCCACACCTCCAACCCGCGGTCGCGGGCCATGATCGCCGCGTACCCGATCCTGCAGCCCGCGCTGGAGAAGATCAGCGCGCGCATCGCGGTCAGCGAGTACGCCCGGCGCACGCTGGTGGAACACCTCGGCGGGGACGCCGTCGTCATCCCCAACGGCGTCGACGTCGACTTCTTCGCCGCCGCCGAGCCGAAGCCCGAGTGGCAGGGCGCCACCCTCGGCTTCATCGGCCGCATCGACGAACCGCGCAAGGGCATGCCGGTGCTGATGGCCGCCTTCCCGAAGATCGTGGAGGCCTGCCCGGACGTCCGCCTGCTGGTCGCGGGCCGCGGCGACGAGGAGGAGGCGGTGGCCTCGCTGCCGCCGGCCCTGCGGGCGCGGGTGGAGTTCCTCGGCATGGTCTCCGACGAGGACAAGGCGCGGCTGCTGCGGAGCGTCGACGTGTACGTCGCCCCCAACACCGGCGGCGAGAGCTTCGGCATCATCCTGGTCGAGGCGCTCTCGGCGGGGGCCGCGGTGCTCGCGTCCGACCTGGACGCCTTCGCCCAGGTCCTGGACAAGGGGTCGGCGGGGGAGCTGTTCGCGAACGAGGACGCCGACGCGCTCGCCGCGGGCGCGATCGCACTGCTGCGGGATCCGGAGCGGCGGGCCGGGCTGAGCGCCCGGGGCTCCGCCCACGTCCGGCGCTTCGACTGGTCGACGGTCGGGGCGGACATCCTGTCGGTGTACGAGACGGTCGCGGACGGGGCGGCCTCGGTGGCCACCGACGAACGCGTCGGCCTGCGCGCCCGCCTGGGCCTGACCCGAGGCGCCACCCCGTCGTCGTTCTCCTGACTCGGCCGTCGGCAGGGGCCATCGCTCGGCTTCACGCTTGAGCAGGCCACAGGCTTCGGGAGACCCGACGCCACCGCCATGGCCGGCCCGTGCCGGACCTCCCGGTCCGGCCCGAGAGGGCCGAATCCTGCGCCATGCTCATGCCATTGGTGTCATAATCGGACGTTGTGTGGACAACGCTTGCGCCGCTCATCGGCGTCCTGCTCGGCGGCTTGATGTCGATGCTGGCCCAGCGCTCGGCAGGACGCGCCTTGGAACGCGGCGAGGCGCGCCGCAGTGTTCGTGAACTTGCCGAAGCGCGCCGCAGCGAGCGTCTCACTCACCTCATCGAATTTCTGTCTGCGGTGCAGGAAGCTGAACGAGTCGCGGTGGATCGGCATCACCACAACCTGGCTGACGAGCAGTGGCAGGCCCGGGCAAGGCAGGTCCTTGACAGGGTGTGGGTGATGCAGAAGACGATCCACGTGCTGTGCACGTCTGAGGTCAGCGAGGCGGCACGTAGCCTCGCGTGGGCAGTACAGGAGGTGATCCGGAAGGGCCCGGAAGACCCGGGAGAGCCACAGGATGAGCAGGTCTGGGCGCACATCCGTCCGAGCCGACAGGCATTCCTTGATCTCGTGCGCGACCAGCTGAGTTGAAACCCCGGGGAGGGATTCGGCAGCTGCCGTGAGCGGCCCGGGGCAGGCAGCAACCAGCAGCAGGCCATCGAATGGCCCCCTGGCCATCGACAAGCTGATCACGATCACTTCGGAATGACTCGTCCAGCCGCTATGGCCACGGCCCAGTCGCCCGGGGCGGCCCCCGGCCCCCTCTGACGGGGAGCCGGCGTCCGGCGGCGGGGCGGGCCGGTCCCGCGTGTGCCGCGTTCGGCTCTCCGGTCCCGGCAGCGTCCCAGGGGCCCGCCTCCCCGGAGTCCGGCCGCGGTCCGGTATCCCGTCTTACCCCCAGAGCTCGGCCCGCGCGGCGTTCCGGGACACGGCTGCCGCCGCGCCGGGGCGCGGGCCCTGCGCGGGCCCCGCCGTTCCGGCCTGCTCCGGGATACGGCCCGCGCCGGCCTGACCCCCGCCCCGCGCCCCGGCTCCAGGCCTCCGCCGCCCGCTCCGGCGGCGCCCCCCGCCGCCGCGGCGGGCGGTGCGGGGTCGGCGGGCCCGGAGGGTAAAGTCGCCGCCCGTGATCGAAACCCTCGTATGGATCGCCCTGGCGCTCGGCGTCATCGGGGTCTACCTCAGCTGGACCGCCGGCCGGCTCGACCGGCTGCACTCGCGGATGGACGCCGCCAAGGCCGCGCTCGACGCGCAGCTCGTGCGCCGCGCCTCGGTGGTCCTGGAGGTGGCCACCTCCGGCGTACTGGACCCGGCGTCCTCCCTCGTGCTGTACGAGGCCGCGCACGGCGCCCGCCAGGCGGCGGAGGACCACCGCGAGGTGGCCGAAAGTGAACTGTCGCAGGCCCTGCGCGCGGTCTTCGCCGACGCCGACCAGGTCGAGGAACTCAAGCAGGCCCCCGGCGGCGAGGCCGCCGCGGAGGAGCTGGCAGCCGCCGTACGCCGGGTTCCGATGGCCCGGCGCTTCCACAACGACGCCGTCCGCGCGGCCCGCGCCCTGCGCCGCCACCGCAAGGTCCGCTGGTTCCGGCTGGCCGGTCACGCACCCTTCCCGCTCGCCTTCGAGATGGACGACGAGCCCCCCGCCTTCCTCGCCGCCCGGCCCTGAACCCGTCCGCGCGGCCACGGCGCCGGGCGGCCGCTCCAGGCCACCGGCTACCCATTGGCCCTTGCAGTGGACTGGTCGGCAGGGTTTCCTCAGTGCAGTACCCGTCTTTCTCCGAGTGAGGTCACCGCCGTGAGCACGCTTTCCCACACCCCGCAGAACCCCGAGACCGGCACCGCGCGCGTCAAGCGGGGCATGGCCGAGCAGCTCAAGGGCGGCGTGATCATGGACGTGGTCAACGCCGAGCAGGCGAAGATCGCCGAGGACGCGGGCGCCGTGGCCGTCATGGCCCTGGAGCGGGTCCCGGCCGACATCCGCAAGGACGGCGGGGTCGCCCGCATGTCCGACCCGAACATGATCGAAGAGATCATCGAGGCCGTCTCCATCCCCGTCATGGCGAAGTCCCGCATCGGCCACTTCGTCGAGGCGCAGGTGCTCCAGTCCCTCGGCGTCGACTACATCGACGAGTCCGAGGTCCTGACCCCGGCGGACGAGGTCAACCACAGCGACAAGTTCGCCTTCACGACCCCCTTCGTCTGCGGCGCCACCAACCTCGGCGAGGCCCTGCGCCGCATCGCCGAGGGCGCGGCCATGATCCGCTCGAAGGGCGAGGCCGGCACCGGCAACGTCGTCGAGGCCGTCCGTCACCTGCGCCAGATCAAGAACGAGATCGCCCGCCTGCGCGGCTTCGACAACAACGAGCTGTACGCCGCCGCCAAGGACCTGCGCGCCCCGTACGAGCTGGTCAAGGAGGTCGCCGAACTCGGCAAGCTCCCCGTGGTGCTCTTCTCCGCCGGTGGCGTCGCCACCCCCGCCGACGCCGCGCTCATGCGCCAGCTCGGTGCCGAGGGCGTCTTCGTCGGCTCCGGCATCTTCAAGTCGGGCGACCCGGCCAAGCGCGCCGCCGCCATCGTGAAGGCCACCACCTTCTACGACGACCCGAAGATCATCGCGGACGCGTCCCGCAACCTGGGCGAGGCCATGGTCGGCATCAACTGCGACACCCTCCCCGAGTCCGAGCGCTACGCCAACCGCGGCTGGTAAGGCACTCCACCCATGAACAACTCCCCGGTCATCGGCGTCCTGGCACTCCAGGGCGACGTACGGGAGCACCTGATCGCCCTGGCCTCGGCGGACGCCGTGGCCAGGCCGGTCCGGCGCCCCGAGGAACTCGCCGAGGTCGACGCCCTGGTCATCCCCGGCGGCGAGTCGACGACCATGTCGAAGCTCGCCGTGCTCTTCGGCATGCTGGAGCCGCTGCGCGAGCGCGTACGGTCCGGGATGCCCGTCTACGGCACCTGCGCCGGCATGATCATGCTCGCCGACAAGCTGCTCGGCGGCCGTGAGGACCAGGAGACGCTGGGCGGGATCGACATGATCGTCCGCCGCAACGCCTTCGGCCGTCAGAACGAGTCCTTCGAGGCGTCCATCGACTTCGCCGGCATAGCGGGCGGTCCGGTCGAGGGCGTCTTCATCCGCGCGCCCTGGGTCGAGTCGGTCGGCGCCGCCGCCGAGGTGCTGGCGGAGTACGACGGCCACACCATCGCCGTGCGACAGGGCAACGTGCTGGCCACGTCCTTCCACCCGGAACTGACCGGAGACCACCGCGTGCACGCCTACTTCGTGGACATGGTGCGCGCGGGGTCCTGAACCGGTCCCGGGAGGAGTCCCGGTCTCCCGGTAGGATCTGTGGCGAACACCGTTGGTTACGCGAAGGAGACAGGCAGATGTCCGGCCACTCTAAATGGGCTACGACGAAGCACAAGAAGGCCGTGATCGATGCCAAGCGCGGCAAGCTCTTCGCGAAGCTGATCAAGAACATCGAGGTCGCGGCGCGGACCGGCGGTGCCGACCTCGACGGCAACCCGACGCTCTTCGACGCCGTTCAGAAGGCCAAGAAGAGCTCCGTCCCGAACAAGAACATCGACTCCGCGCTCAAGCGCGGTGCCGGTCTCGAAGCGGGCGGCGCCGACTATGAAACGATCATGTACGAAGGCTACGGCCCCAACGGTGTCGCGGTGCTCATCGAGTGCCTCACCGACAACCGCAACCGTGCCGCTTCGGACGTGCGCGTCGCCATGACCCGCAACGGCGGCTCCATGGCCGACCCGGGTTCGGTCTCGTACCTCTTCAACCGCAAGGGCGTCGTCCTGCTGCCCAAGGGCGAGCTCAGCGAGGACGACGTCCTCGACGCGGTCCTCGACGCGGGCGCCGAAGAGGTCAACGACCTCGGCGAGCAGTTCGAGATCATCAGCGAGGCCACCGACCTGGTCGCGGTCCGTACCGCCCTCCAGAGCGCCGGCATCGACTACGACTCGGCCGACTCCAACTTCCTGCCGACCATGCAGGTCGAGCTGGACGAAGAGGGCGCGCGCAAGATCTTCAAGCTGATCGACGCGCTGGAGGACAGCGACGACGTGCAGAACGTCTTCGCCAACTTCGACGTCAGCGACGAGGTCATGGAGAAGGTCGACGCCTGACAGGCGCAGACCGCTCACGGCGTGGAGCAGCGGGCCGACGGGGAACACACCCCGTCGGCCCGCTGCGTTGTCAGAGGCAGCGATTAGTCTGGCGACCGCAACCATCAATCGAGCAGCCACGACGGCGAGGCACCACCTCCGCGAGAGCGGTGGCGGCGCGGCCGCAAAGGGGGAGGGGCGCCGTGCGCGTACTCGGCGTTGACCCGGGGCTGACCCGGTGCGGGGTCGGCGTCGTCGAGGGGGTCGCGGGCCGGCCCCTGACCATGCGCGGCGTCGGCGTCGTACGGACCCCGGCGGACGCGGACATCGGGCTCCGGCTGGTCGCCATCGAGACCGGACTCGAAGCCTGGCTGGACGAACACCGCCCCGACGTGGTCGCCGTCGAACGGGTCTTCAGCCAGCACAACGTCAGCACCGTCATGGGCACCGCCCAGGCCAGCGCCGTCGCCATGCTCTGCGCCGCCCGGCGCGGCCTGCCGGTGGCCCTGCACACCCCCAGTGAGGTGAAGGCCGCCGTCACCGGCAGCGGCCGCGCCGACAAGGCCCAGGTCGGAGCCATGGTGACCCGGCTGCTACGGCTCGACGCGCCCCCCAAGCCCGCCGACGCGGCCGACGCCCTCGCCCTCGCCATCTGCCACATCTGGCGCGCCCCCGCCCAGAACCGGCTCCAGCAGGCCGTGGCCCAGCACGCCGCCGCCCACGCCGCGAAGGCCCCGCGCCCCGCGAGCGCCCCCAACGCCCTGAAAGCCCTGAAAGGCCGTACCCGATGATCGCCTTCGTCAGCGGCGCCGTCGCCGCGCTCGCCTCCACCACGGCCGTCATCGAGGTCGGCGGCGTGGGCATGGCCGTGCAGTGCACGCCGAACACCATCGCCGGGCTGCGCCTGGGCCAGGAGGCCAAGCTCGCGACCTCGCTGGTCGTCCGGGAGGACTCGCTGACGCTCTACGGCTTCGCCGGCGACGACGAGCGGCAGGTCTTCGAGCTGCTCCAGGGCGCGAGCGGGGTCGGACCGCGCCTCGCCCAGGCCATGCTCGGCGTGCACAGCCCCGATGCACTGCGCCTCGCGGTCGCCACCGGCGACGAGAAGTCCCTGACCGCGGTGCCCGGCATCGGCAAGAAGGGCGCCCAGAAGCTGCTCCTGGAACTGAAGGACAAGCTGGGCCAGCCGCTGGGCACGGGCGCCCTGGTCGGGGCGCAGCGGGCCGCCGCGGCCACCGGCCCCGCGCCCTGGACCGAGCAGCTCCAGGCCGCCCTGATCGGCCTCGGCTACGCCTCCCGCGAGGCGGAGGAGGCCGTATCCGCGGTGACCCCGCAGGCCGAAGCGGCCCTGGCCGCCGGCGGTCCGGCGCCCGTGCCGCAGCTGCTGCGCGCCGCCCTGCAGACCCTGAACCGCGCCCGCTGACGCCCGTAAGCACCGCGCGACCCGTACGGACAGACCGAGAAGGCAGACTGACACCGTGAACCGGTACGACGAGAGCGACCCCGGCCAGGACGCCGCCTACGACGCGTACCCCGACGACGCGGAGGGCGCCGCGTACGACGAGCCGGACCGGCTCGTCGCGGCCGCCGCCGACGGCGAGGACAGCGCGGTCGAGGCGGCCCTGCGCCCCAAGGACCTCGGGGAGTTCGTCGGCCAGGAGAAGGTGCGCCAACAGCTCGACCTCGTCCTCAAGGCGGCCCTCCAGCGCGGTGCCACCGCCGACCACGTGCTGCTCTCCGGCGCGCCCGGCCTCGGCAAGACCACGCTGTCGATGATCATCGCCGCCGAGATGGGCGCACCGATCCGGATCACCTCCGGCCCCGCCATCCAGCACGCGGGCGACCTCGCCGCGATCCTCTCCTCCCTCCAGGAGGGCGAGGTCCTCTTCCTCGACGAGATCCACCGGATGTCGCGGCCGGCCGAGGAGATGCTCTACATGGCCATGGAGGACTTCCGCGTCGACGTGATCGTCGGCAAGGGACCGGGCGCCACCGCGATCCCGCTGGAGCTGCCGCCCTTCACCCTCGTCGGGGCGACCACCCGGGCCGGGCTGCTGCCGCCGCCGCTGCGCGACCGCTTCGGCTTCACCGGGCACATGGAGTTCTACTCGCCGGAGGAGCTCGAACGGGTCATCCACCGCTCCGCGCGCCTGCTCGACGTGGAGATCGACACCGCGGGCGCCGCCGAGATCGCGGGCCGCTCCCGGGGCACCCCGCGCATCGCGAACCGGCTGCTGCGCCGGGTCCGCGACTACGCCCAGGTCCGCGCGGACGGGGTGATCAACCGCGAGGTGTCCGCCACCGCCCTGAAGGTGTACGAGGTGGACGAGCGCGGGCTGGACCGGCTGGACCGGGCGGTGCTGGAGGCCCTGCTCAAGCTGTTCGGCGGCGGCCCGGTCGGCCTGTCCACCCTCGCGGTCGCGGTGGGGGAGGAACGGGAGACCGTGGAGGAGGTCGCCGAGCCCTTCCTGGTGCGCGAGGGACTGCTCGCGCGGACGCCCAGGGGACGGGTGGCGACGCCCGCCGCATGGGCTCACCTGGGACTCGTACCGCCGCCCCGGCCCGGGAGCGGATCGCCGGGGCAGGGTGGCCTGTTCGGGGGGTGACGGCGCGGAGGTTCGCCGGGTCAGGAACTGCGGTGCCATGCTGGGCGTTGTTCCATCGGTGTGGACTCGCCTAGACTCCGCCGATGCTGGCCGTAACGGCCGGCATGCCCACCCCCCGTAGAAAAGGCCGCTTCACGTGCGGTCGTGCGAAGGATCCTCGTCCCGTGAACAGTAGCCTCTTGACCTTCCTCCCGTTCGTCGTGCTCATCGGGGCGATGTTCCTGATGACGCGTTCCGCCAAGAAGAAGCAGCAGGCGGCGGCGTCCATGCGCGACCAGCTGGGTCCCGGCTCCGGCGTGCGCACCATCGGCGGCATGTACGCCACCGTGAAGGAGATCGGCGACGACACCGTCACCCTGGAGGTGGCCCCGGGCGTCCACGCGGTCTACGCGAAGAACGCCATCGGCGCCGTCCTGGAGGACGAGGAGTACAACCGCATCGTCCACGGCACCACCGATGATCTGACCATCGACGCGCCGGTCGTCCCGGACGACGCCTCTTCGCTGCTCAAGGACGAGCCCGCCGACGCCGACCAGGCGGAAGCCCCCAAGCTCGACCTGGGCAAGAAGGACGAGACGGCCGCCGACGACACGACGGACGGCAAGACCGACGGCGAGGCCGGCGCCAAGTAGCGCTCGGCGGGGGATCGCACGGCGCCTGATCGGAGGCCGCGGCGGTCCCCTTCAGTGACCCGATTCTGCGGGGGGCAGGGGTCCCCACACACATTCGTGGCCGTCTGCGCGCTGACCCGGCGCGGGGCGGTTGGACAGGGAGATACGACAAGGTGGCAGCACCGAAGAAGGGCCGGCGGCCCACGGGGGCTCAGGGGAGGCCGGGGCGTGCCCTGGCCATCATCCTGATCGCGATGGTGGCGCTCACCGCGGGGATGTTCCTGACCGGTCAGACGACTCCCCGGCTTGGCATCGACCTCGCGGGCGGTACGAGCATCACGCTCAAGGCCAAGAGCGAACCCGGCAAGCCGGACGCGATCAACGAGACCAACATGAACACGGCGGTCGGCATCATCGAGCGCCGCGTCAACGGTCTCGGCGTCTCGGAGGCCGAGGTCCAGACCCAGGGCCGCGACCACATCATCGTGAACATCCCCAAGGGGACGAACGAGAAGCAGGCGCGCGACCAGGTCGGCACGACGGCGCAGCTGTACTTCCGCCCCGTGCTGGCCTTCGCCGAAGGCAAGCCGATCGCGCCCGAGCCCACTCCGTCCACGGGCGCCTCCGGCAGCCCGTCGCCCTCGGCGAGCACCTCGGGTGCCCCGAAGACCGATGGCGGCAAGAGCCCGTCGCCCACCCCGTCGTCCAGCGCCACTTCCCAGGGCCGCGCCGTACCCGAGGCCCTGATGGCCACCGGCAGCCCCACTCCCACGCCCTCGGCGAGCGAGTCGAAGAAGGCAGACGACACCAAGGCGCCGACCCCCGCCCCGACGGGCGCGGACGCGGCGGTCGCCGACCTCCAGGCGAAGTTCATCGCCCTGGACTGCACGGACGAGAAGCAGCGCGCGGCCGTCGGCGTGGGCGTCAAGCCCACCGACCCGACGCTCGCCTGCGGCAAGCGCGGCGACACCTGGGGCAAGTGGGTCCTCGGCCCGGCCGGCGTCGACGGCAAGGACGTCAAGGACGCGAAGGGTGTCATCGACACCCAGCGCGGCCAGTGGATCGTCACCATGGCGTTCACCGACAAGGGCTCCGACAAGTTCGCGAAGATCACCGGTGAGCTGGCGACGAAGCAGTCCCCGCAGAACCAGTTCGCGATCGTGCTGGACAACGAGGTCGTCTCCGACCCGTACGTCAGCCAGGCCCTGACCGGCGGCAGCGCCGAGATCTCCGGTGGCTTCACCCAGCAGAGCGCGCAGGACCTGGGCAACATGCTCTCGTACGGCGCCCTGCCGCTGTCCTTCCAGGAGGACAACGTCACCACCGTCACCGCCGCGCTGGGCAGCGAGCAGCTGAAGGCCGGCCTCATCGCCGGCGCCATCGGCCTCGCCCTCGTCGTGATCTACCTGCTGGCCTACTACCGGGGTCTGGCGTTCATCGCGATCATCAGCCTCATCGTGTCCGGCATCCTCACCTACACGATCATGTCGCTGCTCGGGCACGCCATCGGCTTCGCGCTGAACCTGCCCGCCGTCTGCGGCGCGATCGTGGCCATCGGCATCACCGCGGACTCGTTCATCGTCTACTTCGAACGCATCCGCGACGAGATCCGCGAGGGCCGCACCCTGCGTCCGGCCGTCGAGCGCGCCTGGCCGCGCGCCCGGCGCACCATCCTGGTGTCCGACTTCGTGTCGTTCCTCGCCGCCGCGGTGCTGTTCATCGTCACCGTCGGCAAGGTCCAGGGCTTCGCCTTCACCCTGGGGCTCACCACCCTGCTCGACGTGGTCGTGGTGTTCCTCTTCACCAAGCCGGTCATGACCCTGCTGGCCCGCACAGCGTTCTTCTCCAGCGGCCACCCGTGGTCCGGCCTGGACCCGAAGCGGCTCGGCGCCAAGCCCCCGCTGCGCCGGTCCCGTCGTACCGGCTCCGCCACCGGTTCCGGTACGGGCGCCGCCGCAGTCTCCGCCCCCGTCGACGCAAAGGAGGCGTGAGAGATGTCGAAGCTGGGAGATCTCGGCGCCAAGCTGTACCGCGGTGAGGTCGGATACGACTTCGTCGGCAAGCGTTTCCTCTGGTACGGCATTTCCATCCTGATCACCATCACGGCGATCGTGGCCCTGGCCGTACAAGGCCTCAACATGGGCATCGAGTTCCGCGGCGGTGCCGTCTTCACCACCCCGAAGACCTCCGTCTCGCTCGCCAAGGCGACCGAATCCGCGACGAAGGCCTCCGGCCACCAGGCGCTCGTGCAGAAACTGGGCACCGGCGGCCTGCGCATCCAGATCTCGGACCTGGACCCGTCCGCCTCCACGGAGGTGAAGAAGCAGCTCGCCACCGACCTCTCGGTGAACGCCGCGGACATCAACTCCGACCAGGTCGGCGCGAGCTGGGGCGAGGAGATCGCCAACAAGGCGTGGACCGGCCTCGGCGTCTTCATGGTCCTCGTGGTCATCTACCTCGCCATCGCCTTCGAATGGCGGATGGCCATCGCCGCGCTCGTCGCGCTGATCCACGACCTCACGATCACCGTCGGCATCTACTCGCTCGTCGGCTTCGAGGTCACCCCGGGCACCGTGATCGGTCTGCTGACCATCCTCGGTTACTCCCTCTACGACACCGTCGTCGTCTTCGACGGTCTCAAGGAGGGGTCGAAGGACATCACCAAGCAGACCCGCTGGACCTTCAGCGAGGTGGCCAACCGCAGCATCAACGGCACCCTGGTCCGCTCGATCAACACCACCGTCGTGGCCCTGCTCCCGGTCGGCGCGCTGCTCTTCATCGGCGGCGGCTTCCTGGGCGCGGGCATGCTCAACGACATCTCGCTGTCGCTGTTCGTCGGCCTCGCCGCCGGTGCGTACTCCTCGATCTTCATCGCGACCCCGCTGGTCGTCGACCTCAAGGAGCGCGAGCCGGCCATGAAGGCGCTCAAGAAGCGGGTGCTCGCCAAGCGGGCGTCCGCCGAGGCCAAGGGGGAGTCGGCGGACGACTTCACCGAGGAGCCGGGCGACGGCACCGAGGTCGTGGCCCAGGGCCGCGGCGGCCGGGCGTCGGGGCGGCGCCGATGAGCGCCGCCGCCGTGCGGCCCGTGCCGCTGCCGCCGGGGGTGCACGAGCTGCTGCTCAGCCGGATCAAGGACGTGGCGGACTACCCGAAGCCGGGCGTGATGTTCAAGGACATCACCCCGCTGCTGGCCGACCCGAAGGCGTTCTCCGCGCTGACGGAGGCGCTGGCCGCTCTGTGCGCGGAGCGCGGCGCGACGAAGATCGTCGGGCTGGAGGCGCGCGGGTTCATCCTGGCGGCCCCGGCCGCCGTCCGGGCGGGCCTCGGCTTCGTGCCGGTCCGCAAGGCGGGCAAGCTGCCGGGGGCGACGCTGTCCCAGGCGTACGAGCTGGAGTACGGCACCGCGGAGATCGAGGTCCACGCGGAGGACCTGGCGCCGGGGGACCGGGTCATGGTCATCGACGACGTCCTGGCCACCGGTGGTACGGCCGAGGCCTCGCTGGAACTGATCCGGCGGGCCGGGGCCGAGGTGGCCGGGGTCGCGGTCCTGATGGAACTGTCGTTCCTCCCGGGCCGCGCCCGGCTGGAGCCGGCCCTTGGCGGGGCGCCGCTGGATGCCCTGATCGTGGTCTGACCGGCCCCTGGCCGCCCGACCGCCCCACGCCGAAGCGGCGGATCCCTCCCGGGGGTCCGCCGCTTCGGCGTTGCGGGGGCCGGCGCGGCCGGGTGGCCCCCCACGCTGCCTCCGGCGGCGCCTCAAACGCCGGCGGGGCTGAGTGTGCTGCGGCTGCGCGGTGGCCGTGCCCGCGGGCGGGGCCGGATGTACCAGCAGGGCTGGGAGTGCTGCCTGTGGGGCTCCATCTGCCCGCAGGACCGGAGGTGCGGCAGAGACTGAGCCCGCGCGCCACCCATCGGACGGCGCCCGGTTGCCCCACCCCAGCCTCGCCGGCGTTTGAGGCGCCGCCGGAGGCAAGGGGAGCGACGTGCGGCCTGCAGTCGGCTGCGGAGCGCACTCTGGCGGGGTGGGGGTCCGGCTGGCCCCGCAGCACCTATCGGCGGGGCTCGGTCGCCGCACCCCCAGCCTCGCCGGCGTTTGAGGCGCCGCCGGAGGCAGGGGGAGCGAGGGGGTGCCTCGGCTCGGGGCCGGGGCGCCGGGCCAGGTCGGACCCGCCGGGGTTGGAGGCGGGCCGGGCGCGGGGTCGCCCCGGGGCGCGAACCGCCGGGTCCGGGGTGGGCGGGGCGGACGAGGGGGCGCGGGCCTCGCTACCATGGGTTATCCGGACCTGACCGGGCCCCGGATCCGCATGAGGAGCGCTCTTGCCAGACGAGGTCCAGCCACTCTCCGCCGCGCAGCCCGACCCGCAGGGCGAGCCCGAGCAGCCCGCGGCGGCCGCCGCGCCCCCGCAGACCCCGCCCCCGGCCCCCGCGCCGGCCCCGGCAGCGGCCTCGCCCCGACCCGCCCCCGCGAAGACCGGCGGCGGGTCCTCCAACCGCGTGCGCGCCCGCCTCGCCCGGCTGGGCGTGCAGAAGTCCAACCCGTACAACCCGGTCCTGGAACCCCTGCTGCGCATAGTCCGCGGCAACGACCCGAAGATCGAGACGGCGACGCTGCGCCAGATCGAGCAGGCCTACCAGGTCGCCGAACGCTGGCACCGCGGCCAGAAGCGCAAGAGCGGCGACCCGTACATCACCCACCCCCTCGCGGTGACGACGATCCTCGCCGAGCTGGGCATGGACCCGGCCACCCTGATGGCCGGTCTGCTCCACGACACCGTCGAGGACACCGAGTACGGCCTGGAGCAGCTCAGACGCGACTTCGGCGACGCCGTCGCCCTCCTCGTGGACGGCGTCACCAAGCTCGACCGGGTCAAGTTCGGCGAGGCGGCCCAGGCGGAGACCGTCCGCAAGATGGTCGTGGCCATGGCCAAGGACCCCCGCGTCCTGGTCATCAAGCTCGCCGACCGCCTGCACAACATGCGCACCATGCGCTACCTCAAGCGGGAGAAGCAGGAGAAGAAGGCCCGCGAGACGCTGGAGATCTACGCTCCGCTGGCCCACCGCCTGGGCATGAACACCATCAAGTGGGAACTGGAGGACCTCTCCTTCGCGATCCTCTACCCCAAGATGTACGACGAGATCGTCCGCCTCGTCGCCGAGCGCGCGCCCAAGCGGGACGAGTACCTCACCATCGTCACCGACGAGGTGCAGAGCGACCTGCGCGCCGCGCGCATCAAGGCCACCGTCACCGGCCGCCCCAAGCACTACTACAGCGTGTACCAGAAGATGATCGTGCGCGGGCGCGACTTCGCGGAGATCTACGACCTGGTCGGCATCCGGGTCCTCGTGGACACCGTCCGCGACTGTTACGCCGCCCTCGGCACCGTGCACGCGCGCTGGAACCCGGTCCCCGGCCGGTTCAAGGACTACATCGCGATGCCGAAGTTCAACATGTACCAGTCGCTGCACACGACGGTCATCGGCCCCAGCGGCAAGCCCGTCGAGCTGCAGATCCGCACCTTCGACATGCACCGCCGCGCCGAGTACGGCATCGCCGCGCACTGGAAGTACAAGCAGCAGACCGTCGCCGGCACCTCGAAGGTCCGCACCGACGTCCCGCAGGCGGCCAAGGGCAGCGCCGGCCACGACACGGTCAACGACATGGCCTGGCTGCGCCAGCTCCTCGACTGGCAGAAGGAGACCGAGGACCCGGGCGAGTTCCTCGACTCGCTGCGCTTCGACCTCTCCCGCAACGAGGTCTTCGTCTTCACGCCCAAGGGCGACGTCATCGCCCTGCCCGCGGGCGCCACCTCGGTGGACTTCGCGTACGCCGTCCACACCGAGGTCGGCCACCGGACCATAGGGGCCCGGGTCAACGGGCGGCTCGTCCCGCTCGAATCCACCCTCGACAACGGCGACCTCGTGGAGGTCTTCACCTCCAAGGCCGAGGGCGCGGGACCCTCGCGCGACTGGCTCGGCTTCGTCAAGTCCCCGCGCGCCCGCAACAAGATCCGCGCCTGGTTCTCCAAGGAGCGCCGGGACGAGGCCATCGAGCAGGGCAAGGACGCCATCGCGCGGGCGATGCGCAAGCAGAACCTGCCGATCCAGCGCATCCTCACCGGCGACTCCCTGGTCACCCTCGCCCACGAGATGCGCTACCCCGACATCTCCTCCCTGTACGCGGCGATCGGCGAGGGCCACGTGGCCGCGCAGGGCGTCGTGCAGAAGCTGGTCCAGGCCCTCGGCGGCGAGGACGCGGCGAACGAGGACCTGGAGGAGAGCGTCCCGCCCTCGCGCAGCCGGGGCACGCGCCGCAAGAACGCCGACCCGGGCGTGGTCGTCAAGGGCGTCGACGACGTCTGGGTGAAACTGGCCCGGTGCTGCACGCCGGTGCCCGGCGACCCGATCATCGGCTTCGTCACGCGCGGCAGCGGCGTATCGGTCCACCGGGCCGACTGCGTCAACGTCGACTCGCTCTCGCAGCAGCCCGAGCGGATCCTCGCGGTCGAATGGGCCCCCACCCAGTCCTCCGTCTTCCTGGTCGCCATCCAGGTCGAGGCGCTGGACCGGTCCCGGCTGCTGTCGGACGTCACGCGGGTCCTCTCGGACCAGCACGTGAACATCCTGTCGGCCGCCGTCCAGACCTCCCGCGACCGCGTCGCCACCTCGCGCTTCACCTTCGAGATGGGCGACCCGAAGCACCTGGGCCACGTCCTGAAGGCCGTACGCGGCGTGGAGGGCGTCTACGACGTCTACCGCGTGACCTCGGCCCGCAGGCCCTGACCCGGCACGCGAGAGGACCCCGGCACGCGAGAGGGCCCCGGCAGGCGTCATGCCCGCCGGGGCCCTCTCTGGGGTGACGGGGTCACCCCGGCCTCAGCCGCCGAACTCCTGGAGGCCCTTGAGGGCCTGGTCCAGGAGGGCCTGACGGCCTTCCAGCTCGCGCGCCAGCTTGTCGGCCTTCGCGTTGTTGCCCGCCGCGCGCGCCGCGTCGATCTGGCCGCGCAGCTTGTCCACGGCCGCCTGCAGCTGCCCGGTCAGACCCGCGGCGCGCGCACGCGCCTCCGGGTTCGTCCGGCGCCACTCGGTCTCCTCGGACTCCTGCAGGGCCTTCTCGACCGTGTGCATCCGGCCCTCGACCTTGGGCCGGGCGTCCCGCGGTACGTGGCCGATGGCCTCCCAGCGCTCGTTCAGGGAACGGAACGCGGCCCGCGCCGCCTTCAGGTCCGTGATCGGCAGGAGCTTCTCGGCCTCGTCGGCCAGCTCCTCCTTGAGCTTGAGGTTCTCGTCCTGCTCGGCGTCGCGCTCCGCGAAGACCTCGCTGCGCGCCGCGAAGAAGACGTCCTGCGCCCCGCGGAAACGGTTCCACAGGTCGTCCTCGGACTCGCGCTGCGCCCGGCCGACGGCCTTCCAGTCCGCCATCAGCTCGCGGTAGCGCGCCGCCGTCGGACCCCAGTCCGTCGACTTCGACAGCGACTCGGCCTCCGCGACCAGCTTCTCCTTGGCCTTGCGCGCGTCCTCGCGCTGCGCGTCCAGGGACGCGAAGTGCGCCTTGCGCCGCTTGGAGAAGGCGGAGCGGGCGTGCGAGAAGCGGTGCCACAGCTCGTCGTCCGACTTGCGGTCGAGGCGCGGCAGCGCCTTCCAGGTGTCCACGAGCGCCCGCAGCCGCTCGCCGGCACTGCGCCACTGGTCGCTCTGCGCCAGTTCCTCGGCCTCCGTGACCAGCTTCTCCTTGGCGACGCGGGCCTCGTCGGTCTGCTTCGCCTTCTGGGCCTTGCGCTCCTCGCGACGCGCGTCCACGGTCGCGACCAGCTTGTCCAGACGCACCCGCAGCGCGGCGAGGTCGCCCACCGCGTGGTGCTCGTCGATCTGCGTGCGCAGGTGGTCGATCGCCGTCGTCGCGTCCTTGGAGGACAGATCGGTGGTCCGCACCCGCCGCTCGAGCAGGCCGATCTCGACCACCAGGCCCTCGTACTTGCGCTCGAAGTAGGCCAGGGCCTCCTCAGGGGTGCCCGCCTGCCAGGAGCCGACGACCTGTTCGCCCTCGGCCGTACGCACGTACACGGTGCCCGTCTCGTCGACGCGGCCCCACGGGTCGCTGCTCACAGCGCCTCCTCCACATGATGCCTGCGGGGGTGTTCCCCCCTGGCATCGTCCACAGTTTCCAAGGGCGGGCAGCGCCCGCCCCGCACAACGCCAACATAGGCGAACGTCGCCCCGGCTGTCCGCATCCAGCACCACGGAATCTGCCGGTCGACGGGGTCCGCCACCGCTGGGAACGGCCTCGTTACGGCTGGTTCTTCGTGACCGCGGCCTTCTCGATCGTCACCGGCTTCTTCGGGGCGGGAGCCTTGTCGCCGTCGGCGACGCCCTCCTTGGCCACGTTCTCCACGATCTTGAGGCCCGCGGCGCCCATCTTCCCGAAGGGGGTGTAGGTGGGGGCCAGCGGGCTGTCCTTGTAGACCAGGAAGAACTGGCTGCCGCCGGAGCCGGGCTGGCCGGTGTTGGCCATCGCGACCGTGCCCGCCGGATAGACGACCTGGCCGTTCTGGTCGGCCTTGCCGAGGGCGTCGAGGTTCTCGTCCGCGATGGTGTAGCCGGGGCCGCCCTTGCCGGTGCCCTCCGGGTCGCCGCACTGGAGCACGAAGATGCCCTCGGTGGTCAGGCGGTGGCACTTGGTGCCGTCGAAGAAGCCCTTGTCGGCGAGCGACTTGAACGAGTTCACGGTCTGCGGGGTCTTCGCCGCGTCCATGTCGATCTTGATCTCGCCCTCGTTGGTCTTGAGGGAGAAGGCGTACTTCGCCTTGGCGTCGATGGCCATGGCCGGAGACGGCGAGGCCTTCGGCGCGGGCGTCGGCGAGGCCGACGGCTGCGCCGCGGCGTCCTTCGTGTCCTTCTTCGAGTCGAAGACGCCACCCACCGTCAAACCGACCAGCGTCGCGATCACCACGGCCGCGGCCGCACCGGCCACCGCCGTCCGCCGCCGCGCCTTCTGCCGGGCCTTGGCCCTGCGCTCCTGCTGACGTTCGTACTTCTCCCTGGCGAGCTGGCGCCGCCGCTGATCGCTCGTGACCACCGGGTCTGTCTCCTTGTTGCCGTCGGACGGGGGGCTGTGGGGCTTGTGGTGCTTGTGGGGTGTGCGGCCGTAGCGCTGCAGGAACCGCTGAGGCCGTACCGTATATGGGTTCGCTGTGCGATGAGCGTCGCCGGTAGGCTCTGATCTGCATCAACCGCCCCTGACGATTGAGGACGAACGTGCTGATTGCCGGGTTCCCCGCCGGGGCCTGGGGGACCAATTGCTATCTGGTCGCCCCCGCCGCGGGTGAGGAGTGCGTCATCATCGACCCGGGCCACCAGGCCGCCCAGGGTGTCGAGGAGACGCTGAAGAAGCATCGGCTCAAGCCCGTCGCCGTCGTCCTCACCCACGGCCACATCGACCACGTGGCCTCGGTGGTCCCCGTGTGCGGTGCGCACGACGTGCCCGCCTGGATCCACCCGCGGGACCGCTACATGATGAGCGACCCGGAGAAGGCCCTCGGCCGCTCGATCGGGATGCCGCTCATGGGCGAGCTGACGGTGGGCGAACCGGACGACGTCCGCGAGCTGACCGACGGCGCCGTGCTGAACCTGGCCGGTCTGGAGTTCACCGTCGCGCACGCGCCGGGGCATACGAAGGGGTCGGTGACCTTCCAGGTCCCCGAAGCGGCGGCCACGCTGCAAGAACAAGGGCGTCCGTCGGTCTTCTTCTCGGGCGACCTGCTCTTCGCCGGCTCCATCGGACGCACCGACCTGCCCGGCGGCTCCCACGCCGAGATGCTCGAATCGCTGGCCCGCGTGTGCCTGCCGCTCGACGACTCGACCGTGGTGCTGTCCGGCCACGGTCCCCAGACCAGCATCGGCCGCGAGCGCGCGACCAACCCCTACCTGAGGGAAGTCGCCGCCGGCCACGGAGCGGGCCCCGCTCCACGACGAGGAATGTGACGAGTTTCGTGAGTACTTTCCAGGCCCCCAAGGGCACGTACGACCTGCTGCCCCCGCGCTCCGCGACCTTCCTGGCGGTTCGCGAGGCGATCTCCGCGCCGCTGAAGAACTCGGGCTACGGGTACGTCGAGACCCCCGGCTTCGAGAACGTCGACCTGTTCTCGCGCGGCGTCGGCGAGTCCACCGACATCGTGAGCAAGGAGATGTACACCCTCACCACGAAGGGCGGCGACCAGCTCGCGCTGCGCCCCGAGGGGACCGCCTCCGTCCTGCGCGCGGCGCTCCAGGGCAACCTGCACAAGGCCGGTCTGCTCCCCGTCAAGCTCTGGTACTCCGGCTCGTACTACCGCTACGAGCGGGCCCAGGCCGGGCGCTACCGCCACTTCTCGCAGGTCGGCGCCGAGGCGATCGGCGCCGAGGATCCGGCGCTGGACGCCGAGCTGATCATCCTCGCCGATCAGGCCTACCGCTCGCTGGGGCTGCGCGACTTCCGCATCCTGCTCAACTCGCTGGGCGACAAGGAGTGCCGCCCGGTGTACCGGGAGGCGCTCCAGTCCTTCCTGCGCGGGCTGGACCTGGACGCCGAGACCGTTCGCCGGGCCGAGATCAACCCGCTGCGCGTCCTCGACGACAAGCGGGCCGACGTCCAGAAGCAGCTCGTCGGCGCTCCCGTGTTGCGCGACTACCTGTGCGACGCGTGCAAGGCGTACCACGAGGAGGTGCGGGCGCTGGTGACGGCGGCCGGAGTGGTCTTCGAGGACGACGAGAAGCTCGTGCGCGGCCTCGACTACTACACGCGCACCACCTTCGAGTTCGTCCACGACGGTCTGGGCTCCCAGTCCGCGGTGGGCGGCGGCGGCCGCTACGACGGCCTGTCCGAGATGATCGGCGGGCCCGCGCTGCCGTCCGTCGGCTGGGCGCTGGGCGTCGACCGCACGGTGCTGGCGCTGGAGGCGGAGGGCATCGCGCTCGACATCCCGGCGGCCACCGCGGTCTTCGCGGTCGCACTGGGCGAGGACGCGCGCCGCGCCCTCTTCGCCACCGTGACCGAGCTGCGCCGGGCCGGCATCGCGGCGGACTTCTCCTACGGGGGCAAGGGCCTCAAGGGCGCCATGAAGGACGCCAACCGGTCCGGGGCGCGGTTCACCGTCGTCGCCGGGGACCGGGACCTCGCCGAGGGCGTCGTCCAGCTCAAGGACATGGAGTCCGGGGAGCAGACCCCGGTCGCCCTCGCCGACGTGGTCGAAGCGGTGCGCGCGAAGCTCGCCTGACCCCGTTGCCCGGTGGCCGCCCCGGCGGCCACCGGGCCTTCGGGGCGGCGTCCTTATCCGCACCGAACGGTGGCCCACGGGCCCCGTGCGGCACAATGGCCCCTGCTTGTCGACCTTGCTGGCGCAGATGTGGGAGAGCGGCCGTATGACGACCACCACCGGTAGTGACGTTCCGCGGACCGTCGGCGCGAGCCGGGCGCTGGCCTGGCTGCTGGTGATCACGGGAGCCGCGGGCCTGCTCGCCGCCTGGGTGATCACCATCGACAAGTTCAAGCTGCTGGAGGACCCGAACTTCAAGCCGGGCTGCAGCCTGAACCCGATCGTCTCCTGCGGCAACATCATGACCAGCGACCAGGCGTCCGCCTTCGGCTTCCCGAACCCGATGCTCGGCCTGGTCACCTACGGGATCGTCGTCTGCGTCGGCATGAGCCTGCTGGCCGGCGCCCGCTTCCGCCCCTGGTACTGGCTGGCACTCAACGCGGGCGCCCTCTTCGGCGTCGGCTTCTGCACCTGGCTGATGTACCAGTCGCTGTACCGCATCAACTCGCTGTGCCTGTGGTGCTGCCTCGCCTGGGTCGCCACGATCTTCCTCTTCTGGTACGTCACCGCGCACACCGTCCGCGAGGGCCTGCTCCCCGCGCCGCGTTGGCTGCGCGGCTTCTTCGGCGAGTTCGCCTGGGTGCTGCCCGTCCTGCACGTCGGGATCATCGGCATGCTGATCCTGACGCGCTGGTGGGACTTCTGGACCTCGTAGCCCGCACCCGCGGCGCTGTCGGCGGGCTGGCATAGGCTTCCGGTGTGGAACCAGACCTCTTCACCGCAGCCGCCGAGGACCGCCAGGAGAAAGACCCGTCGAGTTCTCCGCTCGCCGTCCGGATGCGCCCGCGCACCCTGGACGAGGTCGTCGGCCAGCAGCACCTGCTCAAGCCGGGCTCGCCGCTGCGGCGCCTGGTGGGTGACGGCGCGGGCGGACCGGCCGGCGCCTCCTCGGTGATCCTGTGGGGACCCCCCGGCACCGGGAAGACCACCCTGGCGTACGTCGTCAGCCAGGCCACGCAGAAGCGGTTCGTGGAGCTGTCCGCGATCACCGCCGGGGTCAAGGAGGTCCGCGCGGTCATCGAGGGCGCCCGCCGCGCCGCCGGGGGGTACGGCAAGGAGACCGTCCTCTTCCTCGACGAGATCCACCGGTTCAGCAAGGCCCAGCAGGACTCCCTGCTCCCCGCCGTCGAGAACCGCTGGGTCACGCTCATCGCGGCGACCACCGAGAACCCGTACTTCTCGATCATCTCCCCGCTGCTCTCGCGCTCCCTGCTGCTCACGCTCGAACCGCTCACCGACGAGGACCTCACCGCCCTGCTGCGGCGGGCGCTCACCGAGGAGCGCGGCCTGGGCGGGGCGGTCACCCTGCCGGCCGACGCCGAGGCGCACCTGCTGCGGATCGCGGGCGGTGACGCGCGGCGCGCGCTGACCGCGCTGGAGGCGGGGGCCGGCTCGGCCATCGCCAAGGGCGAGGCCGAGATCACCCTCCAGACGGTGGAGGAGGCCGTCGACCGGGCCGCGGTGAAGTACGACCGGGACGGCGACCAGCACTACGACGTGGCCAGCGCCCTCATCAAGTCGATCCGCGGCTCCGACGTGGACGCGGCGCTGCACTACCTGGCCCGGATGATCGAGGCGGGGGAGGACCCACGGTTCATCGCGCGCCGCCTGATGATCTCGGCGAGCGAGGACATCGGCCTCGCCGACCCCACGGCCCTGCCGACCGCCGTCGCCGCGGCCCAGGCCGTGGCGATGATCGGTTTCCCGGAGGCCGCGCTGACGCTGAGCCACGCGACGATCGCGCTGGCGCTGGCGCCCAAGTCGAACACGGCGACCACCGCGATCGGGGCCGCGCTGGCCGACGTCCGCGCGGGGCTGACCGGGCCGGTCCCGACGCACCTGCGGGACGGGCACTACAAGGGGGCGGCGAAGCTCGGGCATGCGGTGGGGTACGTCTACCCGCACGACGTACCGGGCGGCATCGCGGCGCAGCAGTACGCGCCGGACGAGATCCACGGCAAGCGGTACTACGAGCCGACGCGCTACGGGGCGGAGGCGCGGTACGCGGACGTGGTGGAGAAGGTACGGGAGCGGCTGCGCGGGAGCGGCTGAGGGCAGCCGGGTCAGTGGCCGGCGGCGGCGAAGAGCGAGTGCATCGCCCGGCGCAGACCGCCGATGTCGCGGACCGGCGCGGGGAAGTCGAAGCGGGCGTCGAACGGGCCGCCCGTACCGCCGGTGAAGCGCACCCGCAGGCCGAGGCGGTCCAGGGCGAGGGGGACCGCGTCCAGTCCGGCGCCGCCGCGCGGGCCGAGCAGGCCGCACAGTTCCCGGACCCGGTCCGCGTGCCGGGCGTACAGGTGCTGGAGCAGCTCGGTCTCGTGGGCCACCATCGGGTCCGGCGCGGCGCCCGCCAGCTCGTCGGGGTCCACGTACCCGGTGCCCCAGAGGTCGTCGACGGTGATCTCGCCGACCTCCAGCCGCAGCAGCATCCAGGCGGGCCGCCCGTAGCGGCCGGGCGCGGGTTCGGGATCGAGGGCCTCGCCCATGCCGAGCAGTTCGCCCACCGGATGGCGCGCGGCGAGCAGTGCGGCGCAGGCCGCGCGGTCGTCCCCGCGCACCGGAGTGAGCCAGCCCGCCAGCCGGGCGCGGCCTCGGATACGATGGGGAACGGACACCGGCGCCACGTCCGTGATCTCGATCACGGCGGTGAGGTCGTCGTCCTGGGCGTGAGCGGCCGCTCTGGCAGCCGCGGATTCCCCTGACACAAGGAGAATCACGTCCCCGTCCGGGGTGACGGTCCGAGCGGCCGGCACCCCCGTCCCGAACTCTTCGGTCGCCCGGCAGTCACGAGCACCCGGCAGAGTGAGGGATACTGAGGCGTTGGACTCTACGAGGGTTCGTACGCGTTCGGCTCCGGTGAGCTGCCGAACGCCTTCCCTGGGACGCGGCTGACCTTGCTTATCGTCGTCGAAAGCAGATTCCGTTTCGTTGGAATCTGAACTTCGTCGCGCACTGGGCAGGGGGATCCCATGTGGTCGAGACATTACGTCCTCCTCGCTAAGGTAAGCCTCACCTAACTTACATGGAGGTAGGTTCCACGTGAACCAGAAGCGACCCAAGGTCAAGAAGTCGCGTGCCCTCGGCATTGCGCTGACCCCGAAGGCCGTCAAGTACTTCGAGGCCCGCCCCTACCCGCCGGGCGAGCACGGCCGTGGCCGCAAGCAGAACTCGGACTACAAGGTGCGTCTGCTCGAGAAGCAGCGTCTGCGCGCCCAGTACGACATCTCCGAGCGCCAGATGGCCCGCGCGTACGACCGCGCGAAGAAGGCCGAAGGCAAGACGGGCGAGGCGCTTGTCGTCGAGCTCGAGCGTCGCCTCGACGCCCTGGTCCTGCGTTCGGGCATCGCCCGCACCATCTACCAGGCGCGCCAGATGGTCGTTCACGGCCACATCGAGGTCAACGGTGGCAAGGTCGACAAGCCGTCGTTCCGTGTCCGCCCGGACGACGTCATCACGGTCCGCGAGCGCAGCCGCGACAAGCACCCCTTCCAGGTTGCTCGTGAGGGTGGCTACGCCGGCGAGGGTGAGGCCCCCCGCTACCTGCAGATCAACCTGAAGGCCCTGGCCTTCCGCCTCGACCGTGACCCGAACCGCAAGGAAATCCCGGTCATCTGCGACGAGCAGCTCGTCGTCGAGTACTACGCCCGCTGATTTCCCTCAGCGAGCGCGGTCCTCACAGGCTGTTCGTCTCGACGGAAGCCCGTCCGCTCCCCTTCGGGGGAGGGGGCGGGCTTTCCGCCGTTCCGCGCGGCCGCGGCACGCCGGCCTCCGCGCCCCGCCCGGTCCGCGGCTCCGGCCCCCGCAGCGCCCGCTCCACCACGGCGTCCACCTCCAGCCCGCTGCCGTGCCGGGCCCCCGCCGCGTACCGCTCCGCGCCCAGCAGCTCGCTCGCCTGCTCCTGGCACATCACCCGCGGCGCGTTGAAGTAGGCCGAGCCGAACAGCCGCGGCCCCACCGCGCCCCACATCGGCTCCGCCGCGCCCTGGAGCACCGCGGCCTCCGCCGGTTCCCCCTCGGCGACGGTCACCAGCGCCAGCAGTTCGAGCGCCAGGACCAGGCCCAGCAGGTCGTGGAACGCGTGGTTGATCGTCACGCACTCGGCCAGCAGCCGCCGCGCCTCGGCCGCGCCGCCCGCGTCCAGGGCCGCGTAGGCCAGGACGTACAGCGCGTACGCCTTAGCCCAGCGCTCCCCGCGGTCCTCGCAGATCTCCCGGGCGTCCTCGCACAGGGCCAGCGCGCCCGCCAGGTCCCCCTGGAACGCCAGCGCCATCGCCAGCTCCACCTGGCACATCAGGACGTTGCTGTTCAGCTCCCCGGCCTCCCGGTAGCGCTCCAGCGCCGCCCCCAGCAGCTCCCCGGCCCGCACCATGTCGTCGCGGAGCAGCGCCAGGCAGCCCATCCGGTGCACCGCGTAGGCCGTGGCCACCGGGTTCCCGGCGGCGAGGGCCGCGTCCCGGCACTCGTGCAGCGCGCTCATCGAGGCCACCGCGTCCCCTTGGAGCGCGGCGACGTACCCCAGCACCCACAGGGCCTTCAGCCGCGCCGGTTCGTGCTCGGCGCCCTGGCGCCCGGCCTGCTCCAGCGAGCGGTCCAGCCAGAGCCTGCCCTCGGCGAGCCGCCCGCAGCCCGCCCAGTAGAACCACAGGGTCCCCGCCAGGTACTGGCCCAGGTGCAGCTCGTCGGGATCCTCCAGGCAGCACTCCAGCGCGAGCCGCAGGTTCGCCAGCTCGGCCTCCACCAGCGCCGCCACCTCGTGCTGGCGCGGACTGAACCAGTCCAGCTCGCACCAGGTCGCCAGGCCCATGTACCAGTCGCGGTGGCGCCGCCGCAGCCGCACCGCGTCCCCCAGCGACTCCAGCCAGCAGGCCCCGTACATCCGTACGGTCTCCAGCATCCGGTAGCGGGTCCCCGCCGGGGTCCGCTCGCGCACCAGCAGCGACTGCGCGAGCAGCTCGCCGACCAGGTCCAGCACGCTCTCCACGGGCAGGTCCGGGCCCGCGCACACGTACTCGGCGGCCTCCAGGTCGAACCGGCCCGCGAAGACGGACAGCCGCGCCCACAGCAGCCGCTCCGCGGCCGTGCACAGCTCGTGGCTCCAGCCGATCGCCGTCCGCAGCGCCCGGTGCCTGGGGAGCCCCCCGCGCCCGCCGCCGGTCAGCAGCGCGAACCGGTCCTCCAGCCGGACCAGCACCTGCGCCGGGGACAGCGTGCGCAGCCGCCCCGCCGCCAGCTCCAGCGCCAGCGGGATCCCGTCCAGCCGGTCGCACAGCTCGGCGACCGCGGCCCGGTTCTCGGCGGTGACCGCGAAGGATGGGTCGGCCGCGGTCGCCCGGTCGGCCAGCAGCGCCACCGCGTCGTCCGTGCCGAGCGGGGCCAGCGGGAAGGACCGCTCCCCGGCCAGCGCGAGCGGTCGGCGGCCGGCGGCCAGCACGCACAGGCCGGGGGAGCGGCGCAGCAGCTCGTGCACCAGCTCGGCGCACTCGTCGACCAGCTGCTCGAAGCCGTCCAGGACCAGCAGCAGCCGCCGGGGAGCCAGGTGCTCGGCCAGGACGGTCCGGGGCGGCCGGGTCGTGTGGTCGGTGAGCCCGAGGGCCTCGGCGAGCGTCAGCTCCAGCAGCGCGGGATCGCGCACGGCCGACAGCTCGGCCAGCCAGACGCCGTCGCAGTAGCGTTCCTGCGCCTGCGCCCGCGCCTCCCGGGCGGCGGCGAGGACCAGCCGGGACTTGCCCACCCCGCCCACCCCGGTCACCGTCACCAGGCGCGCGGTGCCCAGCAGCCGCGCCAGCTCGCCCAGTTCGGGGCCCCGGCCGACGAAGCCGTTCAGCTCCGAGGGAAGATTGCCGTACGGCGCCGTGCCGGGAGGAGAGTCGTCGGGTCGTCGCATGGGACACGGAGGGTACTCGTCCGGATGCGATGCGTACAAGGCGCCTGCTCCGGGTCCCGAATTCCGGTAGGGGTGCGGATCTCCGGCGCGATAGGGTCGGGGGACGAGTTTTCAACACGCAGAGAGCGGTGCAAAGTGTCCGGTGGAGAGGTGGCCGGGATCCTCGTGGCCGTCTTCTGGGCGATCCTGGTCTCGTTCCTCGCGCTCGCGCTGGCGCGACTGGCCCAGACGCTGAAGGCGACCACCAGACTGGTGGCCGAGGTGACCGAACAGGCGGTCCCGCTGCTGGCGGACGCCTCCACGACCGTACGCTCCGCGCGCACCCAGCTCGACCGGGTCGACGCCATCGCCAGCGACGTCCAGGAAGTCACCTCCAACGCCTCCGCGCTCTCCAGCACCGTGGCCTCCGCCTTCGGCGGCCCGCTGGTCAAGGTCGCGGCCTTCGGCTACGGAGTGCGCAAGGCGCTCGGGCGCAAGGAGGCGGCGGCAGCGGCCCCGAACGGCGCGCCCGCGCGGACACCCAGGCGTACCGTGATCGTCGGGCGCACCGTGCCGGCGGCCCGGCGCCGGAAGCAGAAGGACTGAGACCGCGATGTTCCGCCGTACCTTCTGGTTCACCGCAGGCGCAGCCGCCGGCGTGTGGGCCACCACCAAGGTGAACCGTAAGCTCAAGCAGCTGACCCCGGAGAGCCTCGCCGCGCAGGCCGCCGACAAGGCGCTGGAAGCGGGCCACCGGCTCAAGGACTTCGCCCTCGACGTCAAAGCGGGAATGACGCAGCGCGAGGACGAGCTGAACGACGCACTGGGCCTGCACCAGGATCCCGACCGGCCCGACAACGTCACCGCCCTCCCCGGGCCGCGGCGGCTGCGGGCCCTCGGGACCGACGCGGGCCCGCACAAGAACGACCCCCCGAAGTTTTCGTACAACCGGAATGAGGACCACTGATGGAGTCGGCTGAAATCCGCCGCCGCTGGCTGAGCTTCTTCGAGGAGCGCGGTCACGCCGTTGTCCCTTCGGCGTCGCTCATCGCGGACGACCCGACTCTGCTGCTGGTCAACGCGGGCATGGTCCCGTTCAAGCCGTACTTCCTGGGTGAGGTCAAGCCGCCCGCCCAGCGGCTGACCAGCGTCCAGAAGTGCGTGCGCACGCCGGACATCGAAGAGGTCGGCAAGACCACCCGCCACGGCACGTTCTTCCAGATGTGCGGCAACTTCTCCTTCGGCGACTACTTCAAGGAAGGCGCCATCACCTACGCCTGGGAGCTGCTCACCAGCTCCGTGGCGGACGGCGGCTACGGCCTGGAGCCCGAGAAGCTCTGGATCACGGTCTACCTCGACGACGACGAGGCCGAGCAGATCTGGCGCGAGAAGATCGGCGTGCCCGCCGAGCGCATCCAGCGCCTGGGCAAGAAGGACAACTTCTGGTCCATGGGCGTGCCCGGACCCTGCGGCCCCTGCTCCGAGATCAACTACGACCGCGGCCCCGAGTTCGGCGTCGAGGGCGGCCCGGCCGTCAACGACGAGCGGTACGTGGAGATCTGGAACCTGGTCTTCATGCAGTTCGAGCGCGGCGCGGGCGAGAACAAGGAAGACTTCCCGATCCTCGGCGACCTGCCGTCGAAGAACATCGACACCGGCCTCGGTCTCGAACGCCTCGCCATGATCCTGCAGGGCGTGCAGAACATGTACGAGACCGACACCCTGCGCGTGGTCATGGACAAGGCCACCGAGCTGACGGGCGTGCGCTACGGCGCCGCCCAGGACAGCGACGTCTCGATGCGCGTGGTCGCCGACCACATCCGCACCTCCGCCATGCTCATCGGCGACGGGGTCACCCCCGGCAACGAGGGCCGCGGCTACGTGCTGCGCCGCATCATGCGCCGCGCCATCCGCAACATGCGCCTCATGGGCGCCACCGGCCCGGTCGTCCTGGACCTGATCGGCGTCGTCATCGACACCATGGGCCTCCAGTACCCGGAGCTGGTCACCGACCGCAAGCGGATCGAGACCGTCGCCCTCGCCGAAGAGGCCGCCTTCCTCAAGGCCCTCAAGGGCGGCACGAACATCCTCGACACCGCCATCAGCGAGACCAAGGCCGCGGGCGGCTCGGTCCTGGCCGGGGACAAGGCGTTCCTGCTCCACGACACCTGGGGCTTCCCGATCGACCTCACCCTGGAGATGGCCTCCGAGCAGGGCCTCTCCGTGGACGAGCCGGGCTTCCGGCGCCTGATGCAGGAGCAGCGGGACAAGGCCAAGGCCGACGCCCGCGCCAAGAAGACCGGTCACGCCGACCTGTCCGCCTACCGCGAGGTGGCCGACCACTCCGGCGAGACCGAGTTCACCGGCTACGGCTCCACCGAGGGCGAGTCCACCATCGTGGGCCTCCTCGTCGACGGGGTCTCCTCGCCCGCCGCCTCCGAGGGCGACGAGGTCGAGATCGTCCTGGACCGCAGCCCCTTCTACGCCGAGGGCGGCGGTCAGCTCGCCGACCAGGGCCGGATCAAGCTGCACTCGGGCGCGGTCGTCCAGATCCGCGACGTGCAGAAGCCGGTCCCGGGCGTGCACGTGCACAAGGGTGTCGTCCAGGTCGGCGAGGTCACGGTGGGCGCCTCCGCGTACGCCGTCATCGACGTCAAGCGCCGCCGGGCCATCGCCCGCGCGCACTCGGCCACCCACCTGACCCACCAGGCCCTGCGCGACGCCCTCGGCCCGACGGCCGCCCAGGCCGGTTCCGAGAACTCGCCCGGCCGCTTCCGCTTCGACTTCGGCTCGCCGAACGCCGTCCCCGGCACGGTGCTCACCGACGTCGAGCAGAAGATCAACGACGTGCTGGCGCGCGAGCTGGACGTCACCGCCGAGGTCATGAGCATCGACGAGGCGAAGAAGCAGGGCGCCATCGCCGAGTTCGGCGAGAAGTACGGCGAGCGCGTGCGCGTCGTCACCATCGGCGACTTCTCCAAGGAGCTGTGCGGCGGCACCCACGTCGGCAACACCGCTCAGCTCGGCCTGGTCAAGCTGCTCGGCGAGTCCTCCATCGGTTCCGGCGTGCGCCGCGTCGAGGCCCTGGTCGGCGTGGACGCGTACAACTTCCTCGCCAAGGAGCACACGGTCGTCGCCCAGCTCCAGGAGCTGGTCAAGGGCCGTCCCGAGGAGCTGCCGGAGAAGATCGCCTCCATGCTCGGCAAGCTGAAGGACGCCGAGAAGGAGATCGAGAAGTTCCGCGCCGAGAAGGTGCTCCAGGCCGCCGCCGGTCTGGTCGCCGGCGCCCAGGACGTCCGCGGCGTCGCCGTGGTCACCGGCCAGGTGCCGGACGGAACCGGCGCCGACGACCTGCGCAAGCTGGTCCTCGACGTCCGCGGCCGCGTCCCCGGGGACCGTCCGGTCGTCGTGGCCCTCTTCACGGTCGCCAGCGGCCGCCCGCTCACCGTCATCGCCACCAACGAGGCCGCCCGCGAGCGCGGCCTCAAGGCCGGCGACCTGGTGCGCGCGGCCGCCAAGACCCTCGGCGGCGGTGGCGGCGGCAAGCCGGACGTCGCCCAGGGCGGCGGGCAGAACCCGGACGCCATCGGCGAGGCCATCGGCGCGGTCGAGCGCCTCGTCGGCGAGACGGCCTGACGATGACGCTGCGCCGTGGCCGACGCCTCGCGATCGATGTCGGTGACGCCCGGATCGGGGTCGCCTCGTGCGACCCCGACGGGGTGCTGGCCACACCGGTCGAAACCGTGCCGGGACGCGACATCCCGGCCGCGCACAAGCGGCTGCGGCAGCTCGTGGCGGAGTACGAGCCCCTCGAAGTCGTGGTCGGCCTCCCCCGCTCGCTCAGCGGGCGGGAGGGGCCGGCCGCGGCCAAGTGCCGGGCCTTCGCCATGGAGCTGGCCAAGGGCATCAAGCCCGTGGGGGTGCGCCTGGTGGACGAGCGGATGACGACGGTCACCGCGGCCCAGGGCCTGCGGGCCTCGGGGCGCAACGCCAAGAAGGGCCGGTCGGTCATCGACCAGGCGGCCGCCGTGGTCATCCTCCAGAACGCGCTGGAGACCGAACGGGTATCAGGTAATCCGCCCGGTGAGTGCGTCGAAGTGGTTGTCTGATCGCGATACGGTAACGTTCCGCGCGATGTGACGGCATTCGAACAGCCGTCGCCCACCACTTCTGAGGCGGAACCGGGTGCCGCGGCCCACCAAGCAGCCGCTGCCTCCGTCTCGCGGCTCTAGGGGACCGATGACCGAGTATGGACGGGGCTCTGGCCCTGAACCGTGGCACCCAGAGGACCCTCTCTACGGGGACCCGGCGTGGGCGCACCAGACCCAGCAGGGTCAGCTGCCCCACGACGTCGGCCGGCAGCAGTATCCGCAGGAGCCGCAGTACCACGGGCAGCCGCCGCAGCCGCAGTACCAGCAGCCGCAGCAGCAGTACGCCGCGCACCCGCAGCACCCTCAGCAGCAGTACCCCGCGGAGTACCAGGGCTACGCGCCCGAGCACCCGCAACAGCAGCAGCAGTATGCGCAGCAGCCGCAACAGCAGCAGCCGGTGTACGACGGCGGCCCGCCGGTCCAGGAGGTCTGGGACACCGGCCAGGGCCAGCAGGCCGTGCCCTACGGCGTGGACCCGTACGCCCAGCAGCCGGTGCCGTACCCGGGGGAGGCCCCGGACGACTACGGCACCGACCGCGCCTACCCGCCGCCGCAGCCCCCCGGCCGCCGCCACCTCGTCCCCGAGCCCTCCACCGAGTGGCAGGACGAGAGCGCCGAGCCGCAGGACGAGGAGGACGGGTCCTTCCTCGCGGCCGGTGGCGGGGGCGAGGACGAGCCCCCCACGGGCCGCCGCGGCCGCGGCAAGGGCAAGGACGACAAGAACAAGGGATCGAGACGCGCGGGCTCGGCGTGCCTGATCGCCGCCCTGGTCATCGTCGGCGCGGTCGGCGGCGTCGGCTACTACGGCTTCTCCTACATCAAGGCGAAGCTCGGCATGGCCGAGGACTACTCGGGCGAGGGCACCACCGCGGTCGACGTGGAGATCCCCAAGGGCGCGACGCTCGGCCAGATGGGCGCCATCCTGGAGAAGGCCGGCGTGGTCGCCAGCGCCCAGGCCTTCGTCAACGCGGCGCAGCAGAACCCCAAGGGCAGCGGGATCCAGCCCGGTCTCTACCCGCTGCGCAAGCAGATGTCGGCGAAGTCCGTCGTCGACATCATGTCCGACCCCTCGAAGCTCAACGTCATCATCGTCGCCGAGGGCCTGCGCAACGTGAAGGTCTACGAGACGATCGACAAGAAGCTGGGGCTCCAGGAGGGCACCACCCAGGAGCTGGCCAAGCGGGAGGTCAAGACCCTCGGCCTGCCCGCCTGGGCCGAGGACGGCAAGGGGCTCAAGGACCCGCTGGAAGGATTCCTCTACCCGGCGCGCTACGACGTCACCACCGGGATCACCCCGCAGGACCTGCTCAAGAAGATGGTCAAGAACGCCACCGACAAGTACGCGGCGCTCGGCATCGAGGGCAAGGCCAAGGACCTCGGCCTCAAGAACCCGCTGGAAGTCGTCACCGTCGCGAGCCTGGTCCAGGCGGAGGGCAACAAGCACGAGGACTACCGCAAGATGGCGGCCGTCATCTACAACCGCCTCAAGCCCTCGAACACCGTCACCAACCAGAAGCTCGAATTCGACTCGACGATCAACTACATCAAGGGCACGAGCAACATCAACGTCTCCCGCGAGGAGACGCGGTCCATCGACGACCCGTACAACACCTACAAGAACCGGGGCCTGCCGCCCGGGGCCATCAGCAACCCCGGCGCCGACGCGCTCAACGCGGTCCTGAACCCCGACAAGGACGGCTGGATGTTCTTCGTCTCGGTCGACGGGAACAAGACCACCTTCACCAAGACCCTCGCCGAGCACAACAAGCTCGTCGAGGAGTTCAACACGCGCCAGGCAGAGAAGAAGCAGCAGCAGAGCGGTGGGTAGCGAGAACATGTCACGGATAAGGGCCGCGGTGCTGGGTTCGCCCATCGAGCACTCCCTCTCACCGGTGCTGCACCGCGCCGCCTACCGGGAGCTGGGCCTCGTCGACCGGTCCTACGACCGGTTCGAGATCGACGAGGCCGCGCTCCCGGCCTTCCTCGCCGGGCTCGGCCCCGACTGGGCGGGCCTGTCGCTGACCATGCCGCTCAAGCGGGCTGTCATGCCGCTGCTCGACGAGGTCAGCGCGACCGCCGCCTCCGTGGAAGCGGTCAACACGGTCGTTTTCACCGAGGACGGCCGCCGGGTCGGCGACAACACCGACATCCCCGGCATCGTCTCCGCGCTGCGCGAGCGCGGGGTCGAGAAGGTCCCGTCGGCCGCGATCCTGGGCGCGGGCGCCACCGCCTCCTCCGCGCTGGCCGCCCTCGCCCGGGTCTGCTCCGGCGAGGTGACGGCGTACGTCCGCTCCGCCGACCGGGCGGACGAGATGCGCCGCTGGGGCGAGCGGCTCGGCGTTCCCGTCCGCACCGCCGGCTGGGCGGCCGCCGCCGAAGCGCTGCACGCGCCGCTGGTGATCGCGACCACCCCGGCCGGAGCCACCGACGCGCTCGCCGCGGCCGTCCCGGAGCGGCCCGGCACCCTGTTCGACGTGCTCTACGACCCCTGGCCGACGGCGCTGGCCGCGGCGTGGAGCGGCCGCGGCGGCGCGCTGGTCGGCGGGCTCGACCTGCTCGTCCACCAGGCCGTCCTCCAGGTCGAGCTGATGACCGGCCGCTCTCCCGGCCCGCTCGCCGCGATGCGGGCCGCCGGGGAACGCGCCCTGGCCGCCCGGTAGATCCACCCGGCCGACCGGCCCGTACCCGCCCGAACCCCTCCCGACCTGCCACAGTGGCGTCCGATAGCTGGACCGGAGGCCGGGACATCGGCCCGGACATGGGAGGATCGGGGTCGGCGGGCCCGGGCGGCGCACCCGGTCGCGCCGTAGCTGTGCCAGGCGCGAGCATGAGGAGCATCGTTGAGCAGGTTGCGTTGGCTGACCGCCGGGGAGTCGCACGGACCGGCGCTGGTAGCGACGCTGGAGGGGCTTCCCGCCGGCGTTCCGGTCACCACCGAACTGGTGGCCGACCACCTGGCGCGCCGCCGGCTCGGATACGGCCGCGGTGCCCGGATGAAGTTCGAGCAGGACGTGGTGACCTTCCTCGGCGGTGTCCGCCACGGGCTGTCCCTCGGCTCCCCGGTCGCCGTCATGGTGGGCAACTCCGAATGGCCGAAGTGGGAGAAGGTCATGTCGGCCGATCCCGTCGACCCGGCCGAGCTGGAGGGCTCCGGGCGCAACGCCCCGCTGACCCGCCCGCGCCCCGGCCACGCCGACCTCGCCGGCATGCAGAAGTACGGCTTCGACGAGGCCCGCCCGATCCTGGAGCGCGCCAGCGCCCGCGAGACGGCCGCCCGCGTCGCCCTCGGCGCCATCGCCCGGTCCTTCATCAAGGAGACCGCGGGCATCGAGATCGTCTCCCACGTGGTGGAGCTGGCCTCCGCCAAGGCCCCGTACGGCGTCTACCCGACCCCCGCGGACGTCGACAAGCTCGACGCCGACCCGGTGCGCTGCCTCGACGCCGACGCGTCGAAGGCGATGGTCGCGGAGATTGACCAGGCCCACAAGGACGGCGACACCCTCGGCGGCGTCGTCGAGGTGCTCGCCTACGGCGTCCCGGTCGGCCTCGGCTCGCACGTCCACTGGGACCGGCGCCTGGACGCGCGGCTCGCCGCCGCGCTCATGGGCATCCAGGCGATCAAGGGCGTCGAGGTCGGCGACGGCTTCGAACTGGCCCGCGTCCCCGGCTCCAAGGCGCACGACGAGATCGTCTCCACCCCCGAGGGCATCAAGCGCACCTCCGGCCGCTCCGGCGGCACCGAGGGCGGCCTCACCACCGGCGAGCTGCTGCGCGTACGGGCCGCCATGAAGCCGATCGCGACCGTGCCCCGCGCGCTCGCCACCGTCGACGTGGCCACCGGCGAGGCGACGGTCGCCCACCACCAGCGCTCCGACGTGTGCGCCGTCCCCGCGGCGGGCATCGTCGCCGAGGCGATGGTCGCCCTCGTGCTGGCCGACGCCGTCGTGGAGAAGTTCGGCGGCGACTCGGTCAACGAGACCCGGCGCAACGTCCGCTCGTACCTCGACAACCTGCAGATCCGGTGACCGGCGGCCCCCTGGTCGTCCTCGTCGGACCGATGGGGTCCGGCAAGTCCACGGTGGGGCAGCTGCTCGCCGAGCGGCTCGGCGTGCCCTACCGGGACACGGACGCGGACATCGTCGCCGCCGAGGGCCGGCCCATCGCCGACCTCTTCGTCGACGAGGGCGAACCGTACTTCCGCGACCTGGAACGGGCGGCCGTCGCCGAGGCCGTCGCCGGGCACACCGGAGTCCTCGCCCTCGGCGGCGGCGCCGTCCTCGACGACGGCACCCGGGCCCTGCTCGCCGGGCTGCCCGTCGCCTACCTGTCGATGGACACCGACGAGGCGGTCCGCCGGGTCGGCCTCGGCGCCGCCCGGCCCCTGCTCGCGGTCAATCCGCGGCGCCAGTGGCGCGAGCTGATGGACGCCCGCCGCCACCTGTACACCGAAGTCGCGCGCGTCGTGGTGGCCACCGACGACCGCACCCCCGAAGAGGTCGCCCAGGCGGTCCTCGACGCTCTGGAGTTGAAGGACGTATGACAGACCAGGTGACCCGCATCCAGGTCGGCGCCAGCGCCGGGCACGACGCGTACGACGTGCTGGTCGGCCGGCAGCTGCTCGGCGAGCTGGGCACCCTGATCGGCACCAAGGCGCAGCGCGTCGCGGTGATCCACCCCGAGGCGCTGGCCTCCACGGGTGAGGCGCTGCGTGACGACCTCGCGGCCCAGGGATACGAAGCGGTCGCCATCCAGGTGCCGAACGCCGAGGAGGCCAAGACCGTCGAGGTCGCGGCGTACTGCTGGAAGGCGCTCGGCCAGTCCGGCTTCACCCGCACCGACGTGATCGTCGGCGTCGGCGGCGGCGCCACCACCGACCTCGCGGGCTTCGTCGCGGCCTCCTGGCTGCGCGGGGTGCGCTGGATCGCCGTGCCGACCACCGTCCTTGCGATGGTCGACGCGGCCGTGGGCGGCAAGACGGGCATCAACACCGCCGAGGGCAAGAACCTCGTCGGCGCCTTCCACCCGCCCGCCGGGGTGCTGTGCGACCTGGCGGCCCTCGACTCGCTGCCGGTCAACGACTACGTCAGCGGCCTGGCCGAGATCATCAAGGCCGGGTTCATCGCCGACCCGGTGATCCTCGACCTGATCGAGGGCGACCCGCAGGCGGCCCGGACCCCCGAGGGACCGCACACGGCCGAGCTGATCGTGCGCTCCATCCGGGTCAAGGCCGACGTGGTCTCCAGCGACCTCAAGGAATCGGGCCTGCGGGAGATCCTCAACTACGGACACACCCTCGCCCACGCGATCGAGAAGAACGAGCGCTACAAGTGGCGCCACGGCGCCGCCGTGTCGATCGGCATGGTCTTCGCCGCCGAACTGGGCCGCCTCGCCGGACGGCTCGACGACGCGACCGCCGAGCGGCACAAGAGCGTGCTCGCCTCGGTGGGCCTGCCGCTGACCTACCGCGGCGACCAGTGGCCCAAGCTGCTGGAGACCATGAAGGTCGACAAGAAGTCCCGCGGCGACCTGCTGCGCTTCATCGTCCTGGACGGGCTGGCCAAGCCGACCGTCCTGGAGGGCCCGGACCCGTCGGTGCTGGTCGCGGCCTACGGCGAGGTGTCCGCGTGAGCCGCAAGGTGCTCGTGCTGAACGGCCCGAACCTGGGCCGGCTGGGCTCGCGCGAGCCCGACGTGTACGGGGCCACCTCCTACGCGGGGCTGGTCGAGAGCTGCCAGAGCCTCGGCCGGGAGCTCGGCTTCGACGTCGAGGTCCGCGAGACCAACGACGAGGGCCAGCTGGTGCGCTGGCTGCACGAGGCCGCCGACGGGAAGGTGCCGGTGGTCATCAACCCCGGCGCCTTCACGCACTACTCGTACGCCATGCGGGACGCCGCGGCGCAGCGCACCGCTCCGCTGATCGAGGTGCACATCTCGAACCCCTACGCCCGCGAGGAATTCCGGCACACGTCGGTCATCGCCTCGGTGGCGACCGGGACCGTGGCGGGCTTCGGGCTCGGCTCCTACCGGCTCGCCCTGCACGCGCTGGCGGAAGAACTGCCCGCCGCCTGAGATAACGTTCTCGCATCAGTCCTCGCCTGAACGAGACGGAGTGGCAGCGGATGCAGCACGGAGTGGGGGGATGGGGCGAGCCGGGACAGCATCCGGCCGCCCCCGCGCAGCCGCCGATAGCCCCCGTGCCCGGCTGGGCGGCGCCGCCGCCCACCGGCCCGCCGCGCCCGGCGGACCCGCCGCGGCACCACGCGGGCCCGGCGCACCACGCGGAACCGGGGCACCACCCGGGCCCGCCGCACCCGCCGTCGGCTCCGGCCGGCCCGCCGCACCCGCAGCCCGCGGGCCCGCCGCACCCCGCCGGCCCCCCGATGGCCGTCCCGGCTCCCGCGCCCGCGCAGCCGCCCGCCGGGGCGCCCCTGCAGCCCGCCTACGTGCCCGGTACGGGCGCGCGGCCCTCGGGGACGGTGGCACCCGTCCCCGAGGCCACCGGGCACATCCCGCTCCCGGCGGTGGCCCCGCCCGCCCCCGGCACCGGCGTCGCCACCCTGGCCGTGCTCCTCATCGGCCCCGCCGGCGCGGGCAAGACCACCGTGGCCCGGCACTGGGCCGGCTCCCGGCAGGTGCCGACGGCCCACATCAGCCTGGACGACGTGCGTGAGTGGGTCTGCTCCGGCTTCGCCGACCCGCAGGCGGGCTGGAACGACCACTCCGAGGCCCAGTACCGGCTCGCCCGCCGCACCTGCGGCTTCGCCGCCCGCAACTTCCTGGCCAACGGGATCTCCTGCATCCTCGACGACGCCGTCTTCCCCGACCGGCCCGTGGTGGGGCTGGGCGGCTGGAAGCGGCACGTGGGACCCGGCCTGCTGCCGGTGGTCCTGCTGCCCGGCCTGGAGATCGTCCTGGAGCGCAACGCGGCCCGCTCCGGCAACCGCCGCCTCTCCGACGAGGAAGTCGCCCGGATCCACGGCCGGATGGCCGGCTGGTACGGCTCCGGCCTGCCCATCATCGACAACTCGCAGCTGGACGTGGAGGGCACCGCCCGGGCCCTCGACGAGGTCCTGGCCCGCGCCATCGCCGCCCCCGGCGGCTGGTGACGGCGGCCCCCTGCGGGCCGGTGATCCCCCGGCCCGCAGGGCCCGTACGCGGCCCGCTCCCCGACCGGACGCGCTCGCCGGGCCGGATGCGCGGGGCGCTCGTACGCTCGAAGACATGTCAGACGTGTACGCGGCCCGTCGGGCCCTGCTTCGCGACCGCTGTGCCGCAGCGGGCAACTCCGCCGCGCTGATCACGCGTCCGGCCAACGTCCGCTACCTGACCGGCGCCTTCCCCGAGGGCGCGGTCCTGCTGGTCGGGCCTGCCGAGGACGTCCTCTTCTGCGCCGCCCCGCCCACCGGCGAAGCGGACGAGGGCCGGCTCGACGACCAGCTGCGGCTGTCCGTCCCGGCCGGGCCGGGCGGTGATCCGGCCGTCGCGGCGGCCGACCTGGCCACCGGCCGGGACGTGCGCGCGGAGGTGCTGGCCGTCGAGGAACACCACCTCACCGTCGCCCGGCACCGCGCCCTGCGCTCGGTCGCTCCGGGCCTGCGGCTCGCCGACCTCGGGCCCGCCGTCGAACAGCAGCGGCTGATCAAGGACGAGGAGGAGATCGCCTGTCTGCGGATCGCCGCCGAGATCGCCGACCAGGCCCTCGGAGAACTCCTGGAGTCCATCCTCGTCGGCCGGACCGAACGCCACCTCGCCCTGGAGCTGGAACGCCGCCTCGTGGACCACGGCGCCGACGGCCCGGCGTTCGCCACCTCCGTCGGCACCGGCCCGCACTCCGGCCGCTCCCGGCACCGGCCCTCCGACCGCCGGGTGGAGGAGGGGGATTTCCTCTCGGTCTGCCTGGGCGCGAACTACCGGGGCTACCGGTGTGAGATCGGCCGTACCTTCGTCATCGGCACCACCCCCGCGGACTGGCAGATCGAGCTGTACGAACTCGTCTTCGCCGCTCAGCGGGCGGGCCGCGAGGCCCTGGTGCCCGGGGCCGCGTACCGCGACGTGGACCACGCGGCGCGCTCCGTCCTGGACTCCGCGGGCCACGGCGAGGCCCTCGCGCCGTCGACCGGACACGGCGTCGGTCTCGAAATCGACGAGGACCCGCAGCTTGCACCTACAGCAATGGGTAAACTGGACGCTTGCGTGCCGGTCACCGTCGAACCGGGGGTTCACCTCCCTGGCCGGGGCGGCGTCCGGATCGATGACACGCTCGTCGTGCGCCCCGAGGCGGACGGCGGACCCGAGCTACTCACCATCACGACCAAGGAGCTGCTCGCGCTCTAGCTTTGCTGTGCGCGCCACCCGTGGTCCACCAGTCCAGGAGATTTCGCAACCGTGGCTTCCACGAACGACCTCAAGAACGGCATGGTGCTCAAGCTCGACGGGGGCCAGCTCTGGTCCGTCGTCGAGTTCCAGCACGTCAAGCCCGGCAAGGGCCCGGCCTTCGTGCGCACCAAGCTCAAGAGCGTGATGTCCGGCAAGGTCGTCGACAAGACGTTCAACGCCGGCACCAAGGTCGAGACGGCCACCATTGACCGCCGTGACATGCAGTTCTCGTACATGGACGGCGACTACTTCGTCTTCATGGACATGAGCACCTTCGACCAGCTCATGGTCGACCGCAAGGCCGTCGGCTCGGCCGCCAACTTCCTGATCGAGGGCTTCACCGCCTCCGTCGCGCAGCACGAGGGCGAGGTGCTCTACGTCGAGCTGCCGGCCGCCGTCGAGCTCGTGATCGAGCACACGGACCCGGGCGTCCAGGGCGACCGCTCCACCGGCGGCACCAAGCCCGCCAAGCTGGAGACCGGTCACGAGATCCAGGTCCCGCTCTTCGTCACCACCGGCGAGAAGGTCAAGGTCGACACCCGTACCAGCGACTACCTCGGCCGGGTGAACAGCTAACCGTGGGAGCCCGGAGCAACGCCCGCAAGCGTGCTTTCCAGATCCTCTTCGAGGCCGATCAGCGCGACGTGCCCGTGCGCGAGGTCCTCGCCGACTGGGTCCGTCACTCACGGAACGACACCGACGGCCGTCAGCCGGCGGTCAGCGAGTACACGATGAACCTCGTCGAGGGGTACGCCGACAAGGTGGACCGCATCGACGACCTGATCATCACCTACGCCGTGGACTGGGACATCGACCGCATGCCGGTCGCGGACCGGAACATCGTGCGGCTGGGTGCCTACGAGCTGATCTGGGTCGACGAGACCCCGGACGCCGTGGCGATCGACGAGGCCGTCCAGCTCGCCAAGGAGTTCTCCACGGACGAGTCCCCCTCGTTCGTGAACGGGCTGCTGGCCCGTTTCAAGGACCTCAAGCCGAAGCTCCGGCGGGACGAGCGCGACTAGTCGCCGCCCGTTCCGGACACCGGTTCACAGGTACGCGCAGGGCCCGCAGCGCATCGCGCGCTGCGGGCCCTGCGCGTGTCCGCTTCCGGCGCGGGGAGCAAAAAACCGGTGGGGCTGGGAAGCGCATGGCTTCCCAGCCCCACCGGTAAACGTTTCTGCTGGGCCTGGGCCCGGTGTGTCGAGCGGGATCGGAGCGGGGCTCAGATCTCCTCGTGGGTCACGGCACGACGGGCATCCGCGTCCAGCACGCCCCAGCTGATGAGCTGCTCGGTCAGCACCGAGGGGGACTGGTCGTAGATGACCGCGAGGGTGCGCAGGTCGTCCTGGCGGATCGAGAGCACCTTGCCGTTGTAGTCGCCGCGCTGGCTCTGGATCGTCGCCGCGTAGCGCTGGAGCGGGCCGGCCTTCTCGGCGGGGACGTGGGCCAGGCGCTCCAGGTCCAGGCGCAGCTTCGGCGGCGGCTCGGCCGCTCCGCCCGGCGTGGTGCCCGGCAGGAGCTCCTGCACCGGCACCCCGTAGAAGTCCGCCAGCTCGGCGAGGCGCTGGACGGTCACGGCGCGGTCCCCGCGCTCGTACGACCCGACCACCACGGCCTTCCACCGGCCCTGGGACTTCTCCTCGACACCGTGGAGGGAAAGGCCCTGCTGGGTGCGGATGGCACGGAGCTTGGCCCCGAGCTGCTTGGCGTATTCGCTGGACATAACGCTCCCGGACGCTGTGACGCTGTGATGGTGGGGACAACGTGCGGCTGCGCCGCGCGGATGGTAACTCACTGTGAGGTTACGCAGCGTTACTTGGATGCGTCAAGCCGAATGGTGCCGTCGGCCCCCTCCGAGGGGACCGCGGCGACCCCGGTCGGGCCGCCCCGAAGGGCCCTGGTACCGTGGACGACGTACCACCCGGCTGCCCCAGGCAGTCGGCCCGACGTCCTTTAAGGTCCGTCCCGTGAGGCGGAGAAGGAGGTCCTCTTCATGGACGCTCAGCCCGACCGGCAGACCGGCGACGGTGCCCGCCCCGTACTGGAGGCGCAGGACATCGCCCGGGTCCTGACCCGCATCGCCCACGAGATCGTCGAACGCGCCAAGGGCGCCGACGACGTGGTGCTCCTCGGCATCCCCACCCGCGGGGTCTTCCTCGCCCGCCGCCTCGCGGCCAAGCTCGAAGAGATCACCGGCACGAAGGTCCCGGTCGGCTCCCTCGACATCACCATGTACCGCGACGACCTGCGGATGAAGCCCGCCCGGGCGATCGGCCGCACCGAGATCCCCGGCGACGGGGTCGACGGCCGGCTCGTGGTCCTCGTCGACGACGTGCTCTTCTCCGGCCGCACCATCCGCGCCGCCCTCGACGCCCTCGGCGACATCGGCCGCCCCCGCGCCGTCCAGCTCGCGGTCCTCGTCGACCGCGGCCACCGCGAACTGCCGATCCGCGCCGACTACGTCGGCAAGAACCTCCCCACCTCGCTGCGCGAGACCGTCATGGTCCAGCTCCAGGAGGAGGACGGCCGCGACGCCGTACTGCTCGGCCAGCGGACCGCCACGGCAGGCGGGCAGTAGCCCACACGCGTGAGGGCCCCCTCCGCGGGGGTCCGCGCCGGCGTGCGCCCGCACGCCGCTCCACCGACGCCTGCCCGCACCCCGGCAGCCCGCCCGACCTCCCAGACCCCCGGACCCACGGAGCACCCAGATGAAGCGCCACCTCATCTCGGCCGCAGATCTCTCGCGCGACGACGCCGTCCTCATCCTCGACACCGCCGAGGAGATGGCCCGGGTCGCCGACCGGCCGATAAAGAAGCTGCCCACCCTGCGCGGCCTGACCATCTGCAACCTCTTCTTCGAGGACTCGACCCGCACCCGGATCTCCTTCGAGGCCGCCGAGAAGCGCCTCTCCGCCGATGTGATCAACTTCGTGGCCAAGGGATCCAGCGTCTCCAAGGGCGAATCCCTCAAGGACACCGCCCAGACCCTGGACGCCATGGGCATCGACGCCGTGGTCATCCGCCACAGCGCCTCCGGGGCCCCGTACCGGCTGGCCACCTCCGGCTGGATCGACGTCCCGGTCATCAACGCCGGTGACGGCACCCACCAGCACCCGACCCAGGCCCTGCTGGACGCCTTCACCATGCGCCGCCGCCTCGTCGGCCCCGACGCGCTCGGCCAGGACCTCACCGGCAAGCGCATCACCCTCGTCGGCGACGTCCTGCACAGCCGGGTCGCCCGCTCCAACGTCGACCTGCTGCACACCCTCGGCGCGCACGTCACCCTGGTGGCCCCGCCCACCCTGGTCCCGATCGGCATCGAGAGCTGGCCCTGCGAGGTCTCGTACGACCTCGACGAGGTGCTGCCGGCGTCGGACGCGGTCATGATGCTGCGTGTGCAGCGAGAGCGGATGAACGCCGCCTTCTTCCCCACCGAGCGCGAGTACTCCCGGCGCTACGGCCTCGACGGCGAGCGCATGGCCAAGCTGCCCGCGCACGGCATCGTGATGCACCCCGGCCCCATGGTCCGGGGCATGGAGATCACCGCCGAGGTCGCCGACTCCGACCGCTGCACCGTCGTCGAGCAGGTCGCCAACGGCGTGTCCATCCGCATGGCGGTCCTGTACCTCCTGCTGGGCGGCAACGAGTCCGCCGTCAGCCACGCCCGCCCCGTCGAATCGGAGAGCAAGTAAAGATGAGCAAGATCCTTATTCGTGGCGCGAAGGTGCTCGGCGGCGAGGCGCAGGACGTCCTGATCGACGGCGAGACCATCGCCGCCGTCGGCAGCGGCATCGACGCCGGTGACGCGACCGTCATCGAAGCCGCCGGACAGGTCCTGCTCCCCGGCCTGGTCGACCTGCACACCCACCTGCGCGAGCCGGGCCGCGAGGACTCCGAGACCGTCCTCACCGGCACCCGCGCCGCCGCCAGCGGCGGCTACACCGCCGTCTTCGCCATGGCGAACACCTTCCCGGTCGCCGACACCGCCGGCGTCGTGGAGCAGGTCTGGCGCCTGGGCAAGGAGTCCGGCTACTGCGACGTGCAGCCCATCGGCGCCGTCACCGTCGGCCTGGAGGGCAAGAAGCTCTCCGAGCTGGGCGCCATGCACGAGTCCGCCGCCCGCGTCACCGTCTTCTCCGACGACGGCAAGTGCGTCGACGACGCCGTGATCATGCGGCGCGCGCTGGAGTACGTGAAGGCCTTCGGCGGCGTCGTCGCCCAGCACGCCCAGGAGCCCCGCCTCACCGAGGGCGCCCAGATGAACGAGGGCGTCGTCTCCGCCGAGCTCGGCCTCGGCGGCTGGCCCGCCGTCGCCGAGGAGTCGATCATCGCCCGCGACGTCCTCCTTGCCGAGCACGTCGGTTCCCGCGTGCACATCTGCCACCTCTCCACGGCCGGCTCCGTCGAGATCGTCCGCTGGGCCAAGTCCCGCGGCATCGACGTGACCGCCGAGGTCACCCCGCACCACCTGCTCCTCACCGACGAGCTCGTGCGCTCCTACGACCCCGTCTACAAGGTCAACCCGCCGCTGCGCACCGAGCGCGACGTGCTGGCCCTGCGCGAGGCGCTCGCCGACGGCACGATCGACATCGTCGCCACCGACCACGCCCCGCACCCCCACGAGGACAAGGACTGCGAGTGGGCCGCCGCCGCCATGGGCATGGTCGGCCTGGAGACCGCGCTCTCCGTCGTCCAGCAGACGATGGTCGAGACCGGCCTGCTCGACTGGGCGGGCGTCGCCGACCGCATGTCGCTGCGCCCCGCGCGCATCGGCGGCCTGGAGAACCACGGCCGCCCCGTCTCGGCAGGTGAACCCGCGAACCTGACCTTGGTCGATACCTCGTACCGTGGTGTCGTGGACCCCGCACACTTCGCCTCCCGCAGCCGCAACACGCCCTACGAGGGCCGCGAGCTTCCGGGACGCGTCACTCACACCTTCCTGCGGGGCCGGGCAACGGTCGTGGACGGGAAACTGGCGTGACACCTGCAGTGATCCAACTGGCCGCCGAGGCCGCCGGACGACAGTCGGCGGAGGTGACGGACTGGGACGCGCGCATCGCGTGGGTGCTCGGCCTGCTCGTCTTCATCGCCTTCGTGTACTGGCTGATGCGGCAGGGCTGGAAGTGGCGCGGCGCGCTGCAGAACGACCTGCCCGCGCTGCCCACCGCCCCGAGCGGGCTCCCCGAGCACCGGCTCGCCCTGACCGGGCGCTACCACGGCTCGACGACCGCCGGCCAGTGGCTCGACCGGATCGTCGCCCACGGCCTCGGCATCCGCAGCCGCGTCGAGCTGACGCTCACCGACACCGGCCTCGACGTGGTCCGTCCGGGTGCCACCGACTTCTTCGTGCCGGCCGCGCAGCTGCGCGGCGCCCGCCTCGACAAGGGGATCGCGGGCAAGGTACTGACCGAGGGCGGCCTGCTCGTCGTCACCTGGGCGCACGGCGACAAGCTGATCGACTCCGGATTCCGCTCCGACCGGGCGGCCGAACACGCCGCCTGGGTCGAAGCCATCAACTCCATGAACCACTCGCACACGACGGAAGGCGCCGAACGATGACGACCTCCACCAGGGGAGCAGCCAAAGCTCCCGCCGTACTCGTCCTGGAGGACGGCCGCATCTTCCGCGGGCGCGCCTACGGGGCCGTGGGGGAGACCTTCGGCGAAGCCGTGTTCTCCACCGGCATGACCGGCTACCAGGAGACGCTGACCGACCCGTCCTACCACCGCCAGGTCGTCGTGATGACCGCCCCGCACGTGGGCAACACCGGCGTCAACGACGAGGACCCCGAGTCCGGCCGCATCTGGGTCGCCGGATACGTCGTCCGCGACCCCGCCCGCGTCCCCTCCAACTGGCGCTCGCAGCGCTCGCTGGACGAGGAGCTGGTCCGCCAGGGCGTCGTCGGCATCTGCGGCGTCGACACCCGCGCCCTGACCCGCCACCTGCGCGAGCGCGGCGCCATGCGCGTCGGCATCTTCTCCGGCGAGGCGGTGATGGACGACGCCGTACTGCTGGCGAAGGTCCAGGACGCCCCCCAGATGAAGGGCGCCGACCTCGCCGCCGAGGTCGCCACCAAGGAGGCGTACGTCGTCCCCGCGATCGGCGAGAAGAAGTTCACCGTCGCCGCCGTGGACCTCGGCATCAAGGGCATGACCCCGCACCGGATGGCCGAGCGCGGCATCGAGGTGCACGTGCTGCCCGCCACCGCCACCGTCGAGGACGTCTACGCCGTCAACCCCGACGGCGTCTTCTTCTCCAACGGCCCCGGCGACCCGGCCACCGCCGACGGCCCCGTCTCCGTGATGCAGGGCGTCCTCGCCCGCAAGACGCCGCTCTTCGGCATCTGCTTCGGCAACCAGATCCTGGGCCGCGCCCTCGGCTTCGGCACCTACAAGCTGAAGTACGGCCACCGCGGCATCAACCAGCCGGTGCAGGACCGCACGACCGGCAAGGTCGAGGTCACCGCGCACAACCACGGCTTCGCCGTCGACGCGCCCCTCGACAAGGTCTCCGAGACGGCCTACGGCCGCGCCGAGGTCTCCCACGTCTGCCTGAACGACCAGGTCGTCGAGGGCCTCCGGCTGCTCGACCAGCCGGCCTTCAGCGTCCAGTACCACCCCGAGGCGGCCGCCGGCCCGCACGACGCCGCGTACCTCTTCGACCGTTTCGTGAATCTGATGGAGGCCGAGCGTGCCTAAGCGCACCGATATCCAGTCCGTCCTGGTCATCGGCTCCGGCCCGATCGTCATCGGCCAGGCCGCCGAGTTCGACTACTCCGGCACCCAGGCCTGCCGCATCCTCAAGGCCGAGGGCCTGCGCGTCATCCTGGTGAACTCCAACCCGGCGACGATCATGACCGACCCGGAGATCGCCGACGCCACCTACGTCGAGCCGATCACCCCCGAGTTCGTGGAGAAGATCATCGCGAAGGAGCGCCCCGACGCGCTCCTGCCGACCCTCGGCGGCCAGACCGCGCTCAACACCGCGATCTCCATGCACGAGCAGGGCGTCCTGGAGAAGTACGGCGTCGAGCTCATCGGCGCCAACGTCGAAGCCATCAACAAGGGCGAGGACCGCGACCTCTTCAAGGGCGTCGTCGAAGCCGTCAAGGAGAAGATCGGCTACGGCGAATCCGCCCGCTCGGTCATCTGCCACTCGATGGACGACGTCATCCAGGGCGTCGAGACCCTCGGCGGCTACCCCGTCGTCGTCCGCCCCTCCTTCACCATGGGCGGCGCCGGCTCCGGCTTCGCCCACAACGAGGACGAGCTGCGCCGAATCGCCGGCCAGGGCCTCACGCTCTCCCCGACCACCGAGGTGCTCCTGGAGGAGTCCATCCTCGGCTGGAAGGAGTACGAGCTTGAGCTGATGCGCGACACCAAGGACAACGTCGTCGTCGTCTGCTCCATCGAGAACTTCGACCCCATGGGCGTCCACACCGGCGACTCGATCACCGTCGCCCCGGCGATGACGCTGACCGACCGCGAGTACCAGCGGCTGCGCGACATCGGCATCGCGATCATCCGCGAGGTCGGCGTCGACACCGGCGGCTGCAACATCCAGTTCGCGATCGACCCCGCCGACGGCCGGGTCATCGTCATCGAGATGAACCCGCGCGTGTCCCGCTCGTCCGCGCTCGCGTCGAAGGCCACCGGCTTCCCGATCGCCAAGATCGCCGCCAAGCTGGCCATCGGCTACACGCTCGACGAGGTCCCGAACGACATCACCGAGAAGACGCCGGCCTCCTTCGAGCCGTCCCTCGACTACGTCGTCGTCAAGGCCCCGCGCTTCGCCTTCGAGAAGTTCCCGAACGCCGACTCCACCCTCACCACCACCATGAAGTCGGTGGGCGAGGCCATGGCCATCGGCCGCAACTTCACCGAGGCGCTCCAGAAGGCCCTGCGCTCCCTGGAGAAGAAGGGCTCGCAGTTCACCTTCGTCGGCGAGCCCGGCGACAAGGACGAGCTGCTGCGCACCGCGGCCCGCCCGACCGACGGCCGCATCAACACCGTCATGCAGGCCATCCGGGCCGGCGCCACCCAGGAAGAGGTCTTCGACTCCACGAAGATCGACCCCTGGTTCGTCGACCAGATGTTCCTCATCAAGGAGATCGCCGACGACCTGGCCGCCGCCGAGAAGCTCCACCCCGAGCTGCTCGCCGAAGCCAAGCGCCACGGCTTCTCCGACGTCCAGATCGCCGAGATCCGCGGCCTGCGCGAGGACGTCGTCCGCGAGGTCCGCCACGCGCTCGGCGTGCGCCCGGTCTACAAGACCGTCGACACCTGCGCCGCCGAGTTCGCCGCGAAGACCCCGTACTTCTACTCGTCCTACGACGAGGAGTCCGAGGTCGCCCCCCGCGAGAAGCCCGCGGTGATCATCCTGGGCTCCGGCCCGAACCGCATCGGCCAGGGCATCGAGTTCGACTACTCCTGCGTCCACGCCTCCTTCGCGCTCAGCGACGCGGGCTACGAGACCGTGATGGTCAACTGCAACCCCGAGACCGTCTCGACCGACTACGACACCTCCGACCGCCTGTACTTCGAGCCGCTGACGCTCGAAGACGTGCTGGAGATCGTGCACGCGGAGTCCCTCGCGGGCCCCATCGCGGGCGTCATCGTCCAGCTCGGCGGCCAGACCCCCCTCGGTCTCGCCCAGGCGCTCAAGGACAACGGCGTCCCCGTCGTCGGCACCCCGCCGGAGGCCATCCACGCCGCCGAGGACCGCGGCGCCTTCGGCCAGGTCCTCGCCGACGCCGGTCTGCCCGCTCCGAAGCACGGCACCGCCACCACCTTCAAGGGCGCCAAGGCCATCGCCGACGAGATCGGCTACCCCGTCCTCGTACGGCCCTCGTACGTGCTCGGCGGCCGCGGCATGGAGATCGTCTACGACGAGGACCGCCTGTCCTCGTACATCGCCGAGTCCACCGAGATCAGCCCGACCCGGCCGGTCCTGGTCGACCGCTTCCTCGACGACGCCATCGAGATCGACGTCGACGCCCTCTACGACGGCACCGAGCTCTACCTCGGCGGCGTCATGGAGCACATCGAGGAAGCCGGCATCCACTCCGGCGACTCCGCCTGCGCGCTGCCCCCGATCACCCTCGGCGGCCACGACATCAAGCGCCTGCGCGCCTCCACCGAGGCCATCGCCAAGGGCGTCGGCGTCCGCGGCCTGATCAACATCCAGTTCGCGATGGCGGGTGACATCCTCTACGTCCTGGAGGCCAACCCGCGCGCCTCGCGCACCGTCCCCTTCACCTCGAAGGCGACCGCGGTCCCGCTCGCCAAGGCCGCCGCGCGCATCTCGCTCGGCACCACCATCGCCGAACTGCGCGCCGAGGGCCTGCTGCCGAAGAACGGCGACGGCGGCACCCTGCCGCTCGACGCGCCGATCTCCGTCAAGGAGGCCGTGATGCCGTGGAGCCGCTTCCGTGACATCCACGGCCGCGGCGTGGACACCGTCCTCGGCCCGGAGATGCGCTCCACCGGCGAGGTCATGGGCATCGACTCGGTCTTCGGCACGGCCTACGCCAAGTCGCAGGCCGGCGCCTACGGCCCGCTGCCCACCAAGGGCCGCGCGTTCATCTCCGTCGCCAACCGCGACAAGCGCTCCATGATCTTCCCGGCGCGCGAACTCGTCGCCCACGGCTTCGAGCTGCTCGCGACCTCCGGCACCGCCGAGGTGCTGCGCCGCAACGGCATCAACGCCACCGTGGTGCGCAAGCTCAGCGAGGGCGAGGGCCCGGACGGCGAGAAGACCATCGTCCAGCTCATCCACGACGGCGACGTCGACCTCATCGTCAACACCCCGTACGGCACCGGCGGCCGCCTCGACGGCTACGAGATCCGCACGGCGGCCGTGGCGCGCAGCGTCCCCTGCCTGACCACGGTCCAGGCGCTCGCCGCCGCCGTCCAGGGCATCGACGCGCTCAACCGCGGCGACGTGGGCGTCCGTTCGCTCCAGGAGCACGCACAGCACCTGATCGCGGCCCGCGACTAGCAGACAACGCCCGTAGCCGTACGGGAGAGGGGGACACCGGACGCGCCGCGGCGCGCCGGGTGTCCCCCTCTTCATGAGCGCAGAAGGATCCTCAGCCCATGTACAAACTCTTCTTCGACCTCGTCTTCAAGCGGATGGACCCCGAGAAGGCCCATTACGCGGCCTTCCGCTGGATCCGGCTCGCCGCCCGCGTCCCGGTGCTGCGCACCTTCCTGGCGGCCGCCCTGGCCCCGCGCTTCAAGGAGCTGCGGACCGAGGCCCTCGGCCTGCGGATGCACGGACCCTTCGGCCTCGCCGCGGGCTTCGACAAGAACGCGGTCGCCATCGACGGCATGTCCATGCTCGGCTTCGACCACGTCGAGATCGGCACCGTCACAGCCGAGCCGCAGCCCGGCAACCCCAAGAAGCGCCTGTTCCGGCTGGTCCCGGACCGCGCGCTGATCAACCGCATGGGCTTCAACAACGAGGGCTCCGCGGCCGTCGCCGAGCGCCTCGCGACCCGCCGGCCCGTCTTCAGGACGGTCGTGGGCGTCAACATCGGCAAGACCAAGGTCGTGCCCGAGGACGAGGCCGTCGCGGACTACGTCGCCTCCACCGAACGGCTCGCCCTGCACGCGGACTACCTCGTCGTGAACGTGTCCTCGCCGAACACCCCCGGCCTGCGCAACCTCCAGGCCACGGAGTCGCTGCGGCCGCTGCTGACCGCCGTACGGGAGGCCGCGGACCGAGCGGTGACCGGCCGCCGGGTGCCGCTGCTCGTCAAGATCGCCCCCGACCTCGCCGACGAGGACGTGGACGCGGTCGCCGACCTCGCCCTGGAGCTGGGCCTGGACGGCATCATCGCCACCAACACCACGATCGCCCGCGAGGGCCTCGGCCTGACGTCGGCGCCCGAACTGGTCAAGGAGACCGGCGGCCTCTCCGGCGCGCCCGTCAAGGCCCGCTCCCTGGAGGTCCTGCGCCGCCTGTACGCCCGCGTGGGCGACCGCATCGTCCTGGTGGGCGTCGGGGGCGTCGAGGACGCCGAGGACGCCTGGCAGCGCATCCTGGCGGGCGCGACCCTGGTGCAGGGCTACAGCGCCTTCATCTACGAGGGCCCGTTCTACGCCCGCGCCATCCACAAGGGCCTGGCCGCGCGCCTGGCCAACAGCCCGTACGCGACCCTCGCCGAAGCGGTGGGCGCGGAGACCCGGAAGGCCGCGCTGTGACCTCTGCCCCCCTGACCCCCTTCGGCACGCGCCTGCGCGCCGCCATGGACGACCGCGGCCCCCTGTGCGTCGGGATCGACCCGCACGCGGCCCTGCTGGCCTCCTGGGGCCTCGACGACGGCATCGCGGGCCTGGAGAGGTTCTCCCGGACCGTCGTGGAGGCCCTGGCGGACCAGGTGGCCGTCTTCAAGCCGCAGGCCGCCTTCTTCGAGCGCTTCGGCTCGAAGGGCATCGCGGTGCTGGAGCGGACCGTCGCGGACGCCCGGGCCGCGGGCACGCTCGTGGTCATGGACGCCAAGCGCGGGGACATCGGCTCCACGATGGCCGCGTACGCGCAGACCTTCCTGGACCCGGCCTCGCCGCTCTTCTCCGACGCGCTGACGGTCTCCCCGTACCTCGGCTACGGCTCGCTCGCGCCCGCCGTGGAGCTGGCGCGGGCGTCGGGGGCGGGGCTCTTCGTGCTGGCCCTGACCTCGAACCCGGAGGGCGCCGAGGTGCAGCGGGCGGTGCGGGAGGACGGCCGGACCATCGGGGCGACGATGCTGGCGCACCTGGCCGCGGAGAACGCGGGCGCGGAGCCGATGGGCTCCTTCGGTGCGGTGGTGGGGGCGACGCTGGGGGACCTGTCCTCCTTCGACCTGGACATCAACGGGCCGCTGCTGGCGCCGGGCATCGGGGCGCAGGGCGCCACCGCCGCCGATCTGCCGGGGGTCTTCGGGGCGGCCGTGCGCAACGTCGTGCCGAACGTGTCCCGCGGGGTGCTGCGGCACGGGCCCGACGCCGGTGCGCTCCGCGCGTCGGCCCGCCAGTTCGCGGACGAGGTCCGCCAGGCCGTCGCCACGGCCTGATCCCGGCTCCCTTTCAGCCCCCAGCGTTTGAGGCGCCCCGGGCGGGCGCGCGCCGTCCGCGGGCGGGCTCGGGCCTCAGCGGGACGGGCGGTGTCCGCCCGGGTGCCTCCGGCGGCGCCTCAAACG